>NZ_JBFAZW010000060.1:0-70682 GCF_040682015.1 Dactylosporangium sp. NPDC051485 | reverse complement strand
TTCAGGACTGTGAACCGATCAACGACGGCGCCGGGGCTGGCCGCGTCGTCTGCTGCGGCGAGCGTGCCGGTACGGCTGTGCCGGTGCGGGACGCGACTGGCCCGGGACCGGACCGGTCCGCTGTGCAGCCCGTGTGAGTCGGCGCAGTGGCAGCGGTACGCCGCGCCGCCGCAGGTGCCGGCGGAGTTCTGGTCGCATCCGCCGCTGGCCGAGGCCCTGAAGGCGCGGCACATGGGCAAGGCGATGCGGGCCTACCGGCAGCACCCGTGGCATGGCACGGCGCCGCTGCCGCAATCGGTCCTCGGCGAATGGCTCCAGGTGACGCAGGCACAGATCAGCCGGATCGAAACCGGCCCGGCGCAACGGCATCTGGACTGGTTGATGTTCGTCGCCCGGCACCTGCACATCCCCGGCGACCTGCTGTGGTTCGAGCTGATCAGCGAGAAGCCGCACCCGGCCCCCGCCCCGACCGACGCGGTACCCGGCCCACCCGCCCCGACCACCTCCACGGCGCTGCCGGTGGGCGAGGAAGGGGCGGTGGTGTGGGACGACGTGATCGAAGCACGCCGGGCGGCGGGCCGGGCGCTGGCCGGGTGGCGGGGCCGAGCGAGGCTGACGCAGCACGAGTTGGCCGCGCGGGTGGGTTGGGCGCGCAGCACGGTGGCGAATGTGGAGGTCGGCCTGGACAGCGCCCGGCGGGGGTTCTGGCATTCGTGTGACGAGGCGACCGGCGCGGGCGGGGCGTTGCTGGCTGCCGCTGACGCGGCGGCCGACCTGGCAGACCGCTACCGGGACGAGCAGCACGCCGCCATCGTCGGTGCACACGCCGCCCTAGTGCCGCACCACGCCGGGGACGGCAACAGCCCGGCGGGACCGGGCCGTGCCGATCTCGGCGTGGGCGCTGCGCAGGCGCGGGACGGCTGGCCGGCAGTGCAGGTGGTGGTGTCGGCGGGCGCCACGGTGACGATCGAGGTCGGCGACCGGACGGGCGCGGGCGGGGTGCCGGTGCGGGTGGTGGTGGCGGCCGGTCCCGCGGAGGCGGCAGACACCGATCCGGCGGCGGGCGCGCGGGTGTACTCGCTGGCGGAACGCCGGGGGCGGCGCTGATGCCGACCGATGCCCTCGAACCCATCTATCTGTCAGCGGAGTTCTGGTGCCGCGACGACGTGTGCGCGGCGCTCACGGCCCGCGACATGGGGGCGTTGTTCCGGTTGGTGCAGCGGTACGGCGGCGCCAGTCAGACCCGGATCGGCATCGCGGCCGGCATGGCGCAGAGCTGCGTCAGTGCCCTCATTCACGGTCGCCGCCGGGTCATGGCGCACGACGTGTTCGTCCGCATCGCGGGCGGCCTGCACATGCCGGATGCGGCACGCGCACGCCTCGGACTCGCACCGATCCCCGCTCCTAGCCGCGTTGCAGGCGGGCTGCCGATGCCCTCGGCCGCCAACTCCTGGCCGGGCCATCAGATCGGGCCGTGGCCCGCCACATCGGGGTGGTCGTGATGGCGCCGCGACCGGCTGCGTTGAGTCCGTACGCGTCGCCCCGGCACTTTCTCGGGGCGGAGTTGCGGTCCTGGCGCGAGCGGCGGGGGCTGTCGCTGGCGGAATTGGCCGGGCGGGTCTTCGTCGGCGCAAGTTTGCTGTGCAAGGTGGAGAAGGCGCAGCGCACGGCCACAGCCGAGCTGATCGGCGCGTGTGATGCGGTGCTGGATGCGGGCGGCGTGTTGGTGCGGTTGCTGGCCTACGCCGAACACCTCGCCGCCGAACCGGCCCTCACTCCCGCCCCCTCAGCGTCTCCGCCGCCGGTCCCGCAACCCCCTCCGGTGCCGGAACCTCGGCCGGTGGTGGTGCGGCTGACGATCGCCGCCGAGATTGACGGCGTGCCGGTCGTCGGTGACGCGGCGGACAACGGGGGCGGGGCGCGGGTCTACTCCTTGGCCGGGCGGCGGCGACGTCGTGATGAGCGGTGAGCACGATGAGCGACCGTGGCGCCGGTGCCGCGCGGCGGCTGGCCGTTGGGACGGCGGGCCTCGGAGCACTGCGGGTGCCGTGCCGATCAGACGGCCGGGCGGGGGCGGTCGCGTGCTGAGCCTGACCGAGACGCAGGTGCACCTGTTGTTGGCGATGGCGGGTCCGCAGAACCTGCATGTGAAGCAGAACTACGCATGGATTGCGGAGCGTCCCTTTCCGGTGGCCGACCTGTACGCGCTGCGCGCGGCAAGGCTGGTCCAGGGGCTGAAGGCGATCCAGGGAGCGCGCGGCTTTCGGCACTTCGAACTGACCGAGCGGGGCGCGGCGGAAGCGTTGCGGCTCCGCGGTGCACGCGCCGCCCGGCCGGCGGAAGCCGCCGCGACGACGCCGGTGGTCACGTCAGCGGCTGGCGCGGATGCGGCGGCGGACGACCGTGCTGCCGCCGCGCCTGACGATGGCTCGCCGGCTTCGACGTGCATCCCGAACGAGCTGTTGCGGCTTGCTCGGCTGGCTACGCAGTCCCGATCGCGGCCGGGACGGTCGATGTCGCGGCAGGAACTGGCTGACGCGGTAAACGCGGCAGTGCAGGCCAGCACCGGCCGCGCGTCTGCGCTGGACCGCAACGCCGTGTGGAAGTTGGAGGCCGGCCGCCATCGATGGCCGGCAGCGGCGACCCGGGCCGGGTTCCGGGCTGTCCTCGGTGCCGAGCGAGACGCTGACCTCGGTTTCTACATCATCCGCGGTATGCGGACGTCGGCCGTTTGCGGCGCGCCGCTCGCGTCGGCGGCTGGTGTTTCCGCTGCGGCGATCAGCCGCGATGACGAACGGGATGGGGCGACATGACATCTGCGACGTACCTGGGCGGCACCGGCGTTGCGAGGTGGCGGTGATGACGGCGGCGTCCGGCGGGCCGGTGGCCGGTGACGGGTCCGTTGGGCCGCTGGTGGTGGTGACCGGTTGGACGGCGGCGGGCAAGTCGACGCTGGTTGACGTGCTGGCCGGTGCGGGTCTGCGCCGGGTGGCGGGGTCGGCGGTGTTGCTGCCGATGCTCGCCGAGGTGGTGCCGGACAAGGTGACCCGGCTGCGGTCGTGGCTGTGCGACCCGGCGGCCGGGCTGCTGCGCGACGGCGGCACGGACCGCCTCGCCGATCTGGCGGTGCTCCGCTCGGTGACCGACCGTCCGGGCGGCGTGGTGGTGGAGTCGGCGGGGTCGGTGCCGCTGCTGCTCAGCCCGTACAACGATGCGCTGGTGATCCGTCTCGCCGCGTCGGCGGCGGTGCGGGCGGACCGGGTGCGGCGGCTGCTCGGCGGCACGGTCACGCGGGCGGAGGCTGCGCGGATCGTGCAGCGCAAGGACGCGAGCACGGCGAGCGCGTGTCTGGCCGCGTGGGGCCTGGACCTGTACGACGCGACGCACCAGCGCCGTTACGACCTGATGCTGTGCTGCCCGGACGAGGACGCGTGCACCGACCCGGGGCAGTGTGTCCAGGCCGTGACCGCCGTGGCGGACGCGGCGTGCCGGGTCTGCTGCTGCTACCTCGCCGCCGACAACGGCGCGGCCACGGCGGCGGTCGCCGCGCTCACCGCGACGGTGCGGCAGTACCAGCCGTGGGTGACCTGGATCTGTCCGACGTTGACCAACGCCGCCGAGGTGTCGCGGCAGCGGTGGCGGGACCGGCTGGCCTACCACACCGCACCGGCTGAGCTGCCCCGGATGGGAGCGTCATGCTGACCTTCGCTGAGATCGTGTCCAACCTCGGGTTCGTTCTGGCGATCGACCATTGCGCCCGCGGGTGCGCGCACTGCCCCGCGTTCGGGGACCGGGCCCCGGTGCAACGCGCCCCGTATCCGGATTTGGCGGCGCGGGTCGCCGGGGTCGCCGCCACCCGGCGGCGCCTCGGGCTGCGGCCCGGCGTCGGGGCGGCGGGCCGGGTCGTGCACTGCTGGCGGATCAGTGACCCCCTGGACTATGTGACCCGGTTGCCGGGCGGGGACGTGGCCACGTGCGCGGACGTCGCGGCCCTGTGGCGTGCGCAGTTGGGGCAGGGCCTGTACGTGGTGACCAACGGCAGTGAGGCCAGTCCGATGGCCCGGCGGGCGTTGACCGCGTTCGGCGACGCGCCGGATCTGGTGTCGCAGGTGAAGTTGACGATCACGCACGCGGACCGGTCGTGGGACTCGCCGCGCTACATCCCGGACCTGGCGTGGGACGTCGCGGCTCTCTCCCGGCTGTGGGGGCTGCCGAGCACCCGCGCCGAGGACCCGGGCGGGCGCCGGTTCCGGATCAACGTCAAGACCACCCCGGACCGCCTCGTCGACATCCGGGCCTTGGTGGTGGCGGTGCTGGTACGGGCCGGGCTGTCCCGCGCCACGGCGGAGACGGCGTGTGACGACCACAGCATGGTGCGGTTCAAACCGATCTACGACCTGGGCAACGCGACCGGCGCGCCGAGCCCGGTGGCCGGGGCGGTCGATTTGTCCACGGTCGGCGGCGGCCGGTACAAGCCGACGCCGGAGACGCGGCGCGGGTTGCAGTACGGCATCCGCCCGGACGGGCGGCTGTTCGTCGTGGACATGTACGCGTTCACCGAACACGACCTGGGCACCGCCGAGCATCCGCTGTTCTGGCCGGCCGACGTCGAAGACGCGGACCTGCACGCCGACCTTGGGGTGTACGCCGATGCGTAACGACGCCACGAGCCGGACGCGGGAGCTCCTGCCGCCGGAGGGCTGGCGGCATGTAGACGCCCTGGCGTGGGGGCAGTGGTGGCCGTACCTGCTGGGCACCGACCGGCCCGACCCGGACCAGGTGCGGCGCATCCTGGTCACCGACACCTATCAGCCGGACAGCTTCACCGTGGCCGAGCGGATGACCGGCCCGGCCTGGCTGGAGGCCGGCGAACGCGACGGTGAGGCGTGGCTGGCCGACCTCGTGCAGCGGCGGCTCACAGCCGCGCTGACCGGATCGTTCGCCATCGCCGCCGCCGCGCACGTCCTCGGTGAAGTCCGGCGAGTCCTGGAGCACCCGCACGGCGACGGCATCGTGGCGGAGTCGCTGTGGAACCAGGAAGTCCCGTACCTGGTGGACCGGGTGGCGGCCTGGTGCCTGTTCAGTGACCCGACCATGCCCAACAGTGCCCCGGCGGACCGATTCAACTTCGACGGCCGGGTGTTCCTCGCTCAGTTCCTGGTCCGGCTCGCGGACCGCCTGGACCGGCTCGACACCGCCCAGCTCGCCCGCGTCGCGGTAGCCGCCGGGCTGGTCGGCCTGGACCGCAAAGGCGGTTCGCTGCGGTGCCGGCCGCTGCCGCTGCCGGCCGTGGGCCCACATGGGCGTACGGTCGGGCCGTTGCCGCTGGCCGAGGTATGGGCGGGGCTGCGTGGCTACGCCGACACCAACCCGGCAGTTGATCACCTCGACGGTCTGCTCGACACGGTGAGCGCCGGTCCGGCTCGGTTGGTGTGGTGGCTCGACGACCTTATCGAAACCGGGTTTGACCTGCTGCTCGTCCAACGGCTGATCGCTGTGAACCCGCACCTGCACGTGACGGTGGTCCCGAAACGCGGCCGGTACGACAACGACGCCTGCACCGCCGATGTGGTGCGGCTGCTGCGCCTGACCCCGTTCGCTCGGCTGCGTGCCGCGACCGGCGGCGGCCGGCTCGTCGTGAGCGACCGGGGGCCGCGGATGGCCACGGCGAACCCGACGAAGCTGCACCCGACACTCATCGGCGCGATCGAGCGGTGCGACGTCATGGTGTGCAAAGGTGGCCGGGTCCACGAGATGTTCTCCGGCAACGTCGCCGCCCCTATCTACACCGCGTACGTGGTCGTCCGGCCGTTCACCGAGTCCCAATCCGGCCTGGACAGCAGCACGGCGCCCCTGGCGGTGTTCGGTGCCGACGCGGGCGAATGGCCCTGGTGGGGCTTCCACGGCCGCGCCACCCGCACCACCACCCTGCCCTCCGGGCGGCCCATCGCCGCGTGCCACACGACCGTGGCCGACCATCACCGGCACGCCACCAGCGGCGACCCGCTCAGCCTGGCGGCGGATCTGCACCGGCTCGTCAGCATCTGGTCGCAGGTCAAGGCCCGCTACCGTCGAGCGGCAACCGCGGAGCTACGCCTGGTCCATGACCGGCTCGTGCCGCACGCCGCCGCTCTACCGTCAACCCTGCGGCACCTGCTGCCCGCCGCCGCCGAGATCATCACCCTGGGAGACAGCACCTATGCACCCCGACCCACTGACCACGCCGCTCCGGCCCGCTGACACGTTCACCCAGCTCGCCGAACTGGTCGCCGCCCTCGATCGGCGGTTCCCGACCCACAACGGCCCGTTCGAGCGCGTCTCCCGCCTCGCCGAGGAGGCCGGCGAACTGGCCGCCGCCGTGAACCACGCCGAGGGCATGGGCGTCAAACACGCCAAGCACGGCCCGCCCGACCTGGCCAACCTGGTCAAGGAGGTGGAAGACGTGCTGCGCGCGGCGGTCGGCATCGCCCACCACTACGGCGTCCTGGAGCAGGTCCGCGCCTCGGTCGGGCACCATCACGCCCGGTACCGCGATGACGGGTTCATCCCCGAACCGTCATGACGCACCCACGGTCAGAGCTGCTGCTCATCCGGCACGGCCACGCCCACTGCAACGACACCGGCACCATTGCCGGACCCGCCTGCACCGGGCTGACCGACACCGGCACCGCCCAAGCCGCCGCAACCGCAGCATGGCTTGCCAGCACCGGCCCGGTCCGTGCGGTGCACGCCTCCACCACCCGCCGGGCGGCCGACACCGCGAAGGTCATCGCCGCCCGGCTCGGCCTGGCAGTCATCGCCGAACCGGGGTTGCGGGTCCCTGATCCGGGTGCGGCCGAGGGCGTGCCGTGGCCGCAGGCGCGCGGCATATGGCCAGCGGACCCGCACAACGCGACCCGGCCCGCCGCGCCGGGCGGCGAGGCGTGGTGCGCCTACCTCGACCGGGCGACCGTCGCGCTCGGCCGCATCCTCGAGCTGCACCCCGGCGGCCGGATCGTCGTCGTCGGGCACACCGAGACGCTGACCGCGATGCTGCACCACCTCCTCGGCGTGGCCGGGCTGGGGCGGCTCAAGCTCGCTTTCGACCACGCCGCGTGCAGCCTCTGGCAGGCCACCAGCGAGTGGCCCGGCATCGCGCCACCCTGGCAACGGTGGACCCTCGTGCGGCACAACCAACCGTGCACGCCGGCTCCTGCGGCGATCACAGCGACTTGACCGTGCGGCGACGGCCGCACATGGCTCGCGCCGGGCGGGGTGCTGGTGTCAAGCTGTGAGGGTGACGCGCGGTGTTGCCGGACGGCCGGCATCCGGAGCGGGGCCGGCAGTGCCTGACCCCGACCGCTGGCATGCGATCGAGCAGCGGCGCCGCAAGCTGGCCGAACGCCTCGGCCGGGTCCTGGCCCACCCCAACCCGAACGACCCGCCCGGCACGCTGGGTGACGTCGTCGCCGGGGCGGCGGTCCGGGTCCGGTGGCCCTCCGCGATTGACGCGCACATCGCGTTCGACCAGGCGCCATCGCTGATCGGGATGGGCGCGCAGTACCAGCGGTTCGCCGGACGCGGCGGCGTGGTGCTGGTGATCCACTGCATCGCGGACAGCATGGACGACTGGAGCTTGGTCGTGCCGTTCGAGCCGTTCGCCGCGCCGGTGCTGGTCTGCCTGGACGACATGGACGGGCAGTGCCTGGCCGTATACGACGACAGCCCCGAGGCCCGCGACGCGCTGTCCACGCTGCACGTGCGGCTCCTCAGGGCGTTCGGCGACCGGCAGAGCGCCATCGACGCGGGCACCCTGCCGCCGGACGCCTAAACCGGCACCGCCGGACACGCCGAACGCTCCGCGTTCAACGGCGCACGGTGCGCGCCTGCTCGGCCAGGTCGGGGCGGCCCATCAACCGGGCGATCGTGCTGGCCGCGCGGCGGCGCTGCTTGGAAGCGCTGGGCTCGCTCAGCCCGTACGCCGCCCCGACATCACGCAGCCGCTCACCGTCCAGGTAGGTGTGGATGAGCAGCGCGGCCTGCACGTCGGTGATCCGCTGCCGTCCCGGCGCCGCGTTGACCTTGCTGATCAGCTCCTCCAGAAGTTGGCGGGGCGTGACCTGGTCGTTCAGGATGCTGTCCGCCGGGTCGTCGCTGCCGGCGGCCGGTGCGTGGCCGTTGACGGCGGTGTCCAGGTCGACCCACACCCGCGGCCGGCGTTTGCGTCCGGACGCATGGGTGTAGGCGGCGTCAACGAGGCGGTTGAACACGTACGCGCCGGACAGGTCCAGGCGGTGCAGGGCGAACAGGAACTCCCGGGCGATGGCCAAGTGCCGTTCCCGCTTGTCCGCGCCGCTGAGCGGGTCCCGCAGCTTGTTGGCCTGGCTGCGCAGCAACGGGTGCGCCGTGCCCAACGCGTACAGGTTCCATTCGCCGCGCTCGGTGCGGGCCAGGCCGGCGAGGTGCCGCCACGCAGCGTCCTTGCGCTCCTGCGGCAGTTTGCCGCGCACCAGCGGCTCGCGGAAGTCGAGCATGACGAGGGGCGTCATCGGCCGGTGCGGGTAGAGCACGGTGGACGGGATGGTGACGGTCAACAGGGTGATCGCGGCACGTTCGATCTGGCCGAGCATCGACAGGTCGGGCTTCGACGCGATCGGCTCGGCCGGGGTGTCGGGCAGGGTGGTGTTCCGCGCGGGCACGCCGGGGTTGGGCGTGTCCGGCGGTGACGACGGCGGGCGCGGGGTACGCACGGGCTCGTGTCCTCCCAACGGCACAGGTTGGCTGTTGCGGGA
Organism: Dactylosporangium sp. NPDC051485; assembly: GCF_040682015.1. Lineage (NCBI taxonomy): Bacteria > Bacillati > Actinomycetota > Actinomycetes > Micromonosporales > Micromonosporaceae > Dactylosporangium > Dactylosporangium sp. NPDC051485. The sequence continues at coordinate 61,911 of NZ_JBFAZW010000060.1, read as the reverse complement.
CACGCCGGGACCGCCTTGCGGCGGATGGTGACACCGGTCCCCGTCGACCGGTGCGCGGGTCTCCCGGCGTGCTGCGGACACCGCCGGGACATCGAACAAGCGTACGGAACATGTGGGCGGGGAGCCACGCTATTGCGCGCGAACGGCCCCCCGCGCCCCCGCGCGCTCCGCTCCACCCAACCGCAGACGACCCGGACACCTCCCGGCGTCGAGCCGACCGTGACCACGAGCCTACGCGGCACCGACCAAGATTCTTTGCCCCGAGACGGCAACTCCGGCCCGGCCGCCTTCCCATGGATTACGTGAACGCCCCGCGCCCCAGGCGACCGGCGGGCGGATCGGCTCTGTTCAAGATTTTCTGCGGCGAGACGGCAAGTTCGGTCGCGCCAGCTTCCCATGCAGTAGGTAGGCCCGAATAGGCGCCGTTCACCTGGCTGGGCGTTCACTCGGAGGTATTGCCCAAACCGGCTTTTGCCCCGGATCGGGCACACGCGCAGGCGCTCTGACCTGCGCTTAGCAAAATTGCAAGATCAATCTGTATTCCCTATGTAGGGGACGAACGCGCCGGGTGCGGCGTGGACCCACGGGCACAGCCGGCAGGGCTGCCGGTGTGCCCGCTCTCCGGAGCACCGGCACCCCCATGCGCGGGGCGGGCTCCACATCCGAATGCCGATCCTCGCCCGCCGTGGGCGGGTCGGTCGTATCAAGGAGGCACATGCACGTCATGGAACCGATCGCAGGAACGATCATCACCGATGGTCCGTCCGGTTGGGCGGGCTCCCCTCTTACGTGGCCGGACAGTCTTGCCCAGTGGGCCACCAGGTTTCCAGCGCATCTGGTGGCGTGGTGGCATGCGGCCGGGGCGCTGTGGTGGCCGTGGGCGCTGTGGTGGCCGTGGGCGCCGCTGCTCGTCCTCGCCGCCGTTGTCGTCACTGTCGCCGTGCGGTTGACGCTGCGGGCGCTGTGGCGGCGGGCGGCGGCGGCCGGCTACTGGGTGGCGATCACGCCGCCCCGGTCGGTCGACGCGGCCCGCTGGCCCTTGGTGTGGCGGCGCCTGGCCGGTCTCGCGCTGCGGGCGCGGGGCGGCCGGTGGTCCCTCGCGCGTCCGCCGCTCGCGTTCGAGGTGTACGCGGACGGGCGCACGTTGACGGCCGGGTTGTGGCTGCCCGGCTGGGTGCCGCCGAAGGTCGTCGCGGCTGAGGTCGGCCGGGCCTGGCCCGGCGCCACCGTCCGGCGCATCGACCCGCCCGTGCTGGACGATGGGCGGGCGGTGGCCGGGGTGCGGTTGGCCTCGGACACGTTCCATCCGGAAACCGGGTGGCTGGTCGACGACCCGAGTCCGCGCACCGGCATGCGGCGGGGCGTGGGCGCCGATCCCGACTTGGGAATGGTGTGGTCCGCGCTCGCCGACCCGGGCACCGATCAGGTCGGGCGGCTGCTGCTGCAAGTCCTGGTCCGGCCCGCACCCGGTAGTCGGGTCGCCCGCCTCGCGGCGGCGGCCCGCCATCCGGTCCGGGCTGGTCGGGGCGGTGCAGCGGCCGCCGGCGACGGGTTGCTGTGGCTGCTGCAAACCATCGTGCGCGCGGCCCTGGCCGTGGTGGAGGCGGTGCTGTCGCCGGGCTCGTCCCGGGGCGGCTCGTCGCGGGCTGGTGCGGCGCGGCGGGAGGCGCCGGACCCGATCGAGCGGGAGGCGATGGCCGAGGCCCGCGCCAAGCACCGCGACCGGCCGCACCTGCTCGCCACGGTGCGGGTCTTCGCGGCCGGCGCCCGGCCCGTTGTGGCGCGGACGGCGGCCCGGTCGGTCGCGGACGGCTACGGCGAAACGTCGCGGTGGCTACGCCCGGTCCGCCTGGCCCGTGCCCGCACGGCGGCGGCGCTGCGGCAGGCCCGCCGCGGTGAGTGGCTGCTGGTCTCGGCCGCCGAACTCGGGGTGCTCGCGCACCTGCCGCCCGATCCGGCGCTGTACGGGTTCGCCACCTCCGCGATGCACCGGGCCGTACCCGGCGGGGCGCGGCGGGCCGCTCCCGAACGCGGCTGGACCCGCCACGGCTGGACCGACTCCAGCCCCGGGCCGGACATCGACCCGGACACCAACGACACGGACAACGACCCTGACGACGATTTCCCGGAGGCGGTATGACCACCCGACATCCCCCACGACCCGACCCGACCGCAACGGCTGCGGCCCGGCGCGGCCCCGCCCGGCTACGCATCGTCCCGCCGGATGCGCCACGACGCCGGGCAGTCAAAGCCCTCGGGGTGGCACCGATCGGCGAACCGGTCCTGATCGGCCTCGCCCCAGAAGACGCCCGGCACCACGTGCACGTGCCGGGGCCGACCGGCACCGGCAAGACAACCCTGCTGCTCAACGTCGCCATCGCCGATGCGCGGGCCGGGCGCGGCCTGGCCGTGTTCGACCCGAAAGGCGACTGCATCCGGGACCTCCTCGACCGGTTGCCGCCCGGCGTCGCCGGGCGCCTCGTGGTCATCGACCCGGACGAGAAGGAGGCGCCGCCCGCGCTGAACCTGTTCGACCTGGGCGACGACCCGGAGAGCGTCGCCGATCAGCTCGTCGGGGTGATGGCCAAGGTCTGGGCGCAGTACTGGGGACCACGCACGGACGACCTGGCCCGCCACGCGGTGCTGACCCTGGCGCACCTGCCCGGCGCGACCCTCGCCGACCTGCCCACGTTGCTCGCCGACGCGGTATACCGGCGGCGGGTCCTGGGACTGGTTCGCCGGCGGGCTGACCCGGTCGAGTCGGCGGCCCTGGCCGCGTTCTGGGCCTGGTACGACGAACTGTCCCCGGCGGCTGCGTCGGTGCAGGCCGGGCCGCTGCTGTCCAAACTGCGGGCGGTGCTGTCCCGGCGATTCGCCGCGGAACTGTTCGGCGTGGGCGCCTCCACCTTCCGGCTGTCGGAGGTGCTGGACGGCGGCGTTCTGCTCGTGCGGCTGCCGCCGACGCTCGGTGAGGACACGGTGCGCCTGGTCGGGTCGCTGCTGCTCGCGGCGTTGCTCAACGCGGCCAACGGCCGTGCCGACCTCCCGGAGGCGGACCGCCTCGACGCCTCGCTGATTCTGGATGAGGCACACACGTTCCTGCACCTGCCGGTCGGGGTCGACAACGCCCTCGCCACGGCGCGGGCGCTGCACCTGTCGCTGACCCTCGCCCACCAGCACCTCGGGCAGCTGTCCGCGTCGATGCTGGCCGCGATCGACGCGAACGCCCGCAACAAGGTCTTCTTCTCCCTACCCCCGAAGGACGCACGGGACCTGGCCCATCACGTCGCGCCGTACTTCGAGGCCGAAGACCTGATGCGCCGCGACGCCTACGGCATCGTGTGCCGCCTCGTCATCGACGGCCGCGACAGCGAACCGTTCAGCCTCACCACCCGACCGGCACCCCCGCCGGTCCCCGGCCGCGCCGCCGAACTGCGCCGCGCGGCCAGAGCGCGCGGCCTATCTCTGGCCGACCGGGCGGCCCTGGCCGAGGCGCGGCGCCTCGGCCCCGCCGCCCGCACCGGCCCGGCCGTCAACCCAACTGACCCAACCGGGACGCCAACCGGCGCCCCCAACCACCCAACCGACCCAACCAGCGGGCACCTGCCGCCCGCCGCGACCACGCCCGATGATCTGCCGTCCGCAGGACCGGACGTGGCGCCCCCTCCAGCGGCCCGACTCCGGCCGCCCACCCGATCCAAGACAAGGAACTGACCATGCGACAGCTCGTCCTGAACATCGCCCCCGAGGTCGCCGAACTCCTCGGCAGCGAAGACGCGATCCTCGCCGCGTTCGACGCGGCGGATGCCGGGTTCGTCTGCACCGCGTGCGGGCAACCCGGCACGCTCACCCCAACCGACCGGGCGTCGGTGGTGGCGTACCTGCCCGACCACGGCCGGGGCGCGGCGGTGGTCCGCTACGCCCACGAGCACTGCCAGGCATCGGAACTGCTCACCACCGACACACCGATCGGGGACGACCCGGGCTCGGTGTGGCCGGCGCAAGCCTGGCTGCGCCCCAACGACGACGACCCGGCCGCGGTCGTGCTCATCGGCCCCCCGCCTCGCCGCGCTGCGCGTGACCGACGGCGGAGAGACGATCAACCGGATCACCGCCGGGCTCCTCGGGGTCGGCTTCGAGCTCCTGGACGGCCTCGACGGGCCGATGCCGAACGTGGAAGGGCTCGCGGTCCGGCTCGGCCCCGGCGGTCGGATGGCGGTCCTCGACGGCGACGACTGCCCGCTGTGGGACGGCCCCCTCGTCCTGCCGCCCGGCTGGACCGAGGCGGCCACGACGACCGGCCGTGTCGGCGTGGTCGTCGTGTCCGGGCTGAACCTCCTCGACGTCGAACGTGACCACCTGAGCGACCTGCACGCCGCGACCGGCCGAAGTGCCGCCGTGGCCGCAACCGCCCAACTGCTCAACGACGACTACTGACGTTTCGGTATCGGGGTCTGGGCCGTGTTCGGTTCATGGTGGGGAAAGACCGGTGGCCGCGAGGAATCCGTCGGTCAGGGCTGGCCTGTACTGCATGCGCTTGAGCCGGTTACGGGTGGTCCGGACAAGGTCGTCGATGGTGCCGGCGGTGAGGTTGGCCATCGCGCGTTTGCAGCTTGACCACAGGTTCTCGGTCGGGTTCAGCTCCGGGGCGTAACCAGGCAGCCGGTAGACGCGCAGCCACGGCCGGGCGGCGATCAACCGGTGCATCTTCGCGGACCTGTGCGCGGGCAGCCCGTCCCAGATCACCACGATCGGGCCGCCCAACTGCTGATGCGTGGCGTCGAGCAGCGCAGCGAGGTGGTCCTCGCCGAAGCCCTTCGGCTCGCCTCTGCGGCCACGGTGGACCAGCATCCGGTGCAGCATCCGGGGCCGGCGCCCCGAGCGGTAGGCGACGACCCCGGCCAGCGACACCTTCCGTCCACCGCGCCCGGCGACGCGCACCACCGGGGTCTGTCCTCGCGGGGCCCAGGTCCGGGCCCTGGCCGGTCTCAGCGAGATGCCGGACTCGTCGGCGAAGCAGATCCACGCGCCCAGCCTGCGCGCGACCCTTTTACCGCAGGCCACTGATACCGCCGCCACCGGGCGATGGCCTGCTCGTCACGCTCGGCAGCCCGCGCGATCGGCTGCTGCGGGCGCCATCCAGCCCGGCGCAGCAACCGCCACACCGTGCTCGTGGCCACCGTGATGTGGAACATCCGCCCGATCAGCGTGCGAACCCGGGCCAGGGTCCAATACTGTTCCTCGTCCCAGCCGGCCGCCGCCGGCCCGTCCCGCAACACCTGCAGCAGCCGCTGCTGCAACGCCTGCGACAGCCGCCGCCGCGGGCCCGGCGCACCGCGCGAAGCGAGGGCGTCCTGCCCACCACCGGCCCAGGCCCGCCGCCATGCATACGCCGACTTCGTCGAGACCTCCAACACCGCCGCGACCTGCACCGCGCTCATCCCGCCGGCGAACATCCCCGCCGCCTGCCCGCGCACCACCTCCCGGCGGGCACGGCCGCGGGCGTCGACCCCGCCACCATCGCCATACCTCATACCCAGTCGGATACCCCGACCAGCACAGCACATGCACCACCAGGCTCACGCGAACGACCAAGCGTCAGACCCCGATACCGAAACGTCGGTAAACCCCTGACCTCGGCCCAACCGGCGCCGCTGTCACACCCGACCGGCGCCCACTCACACGGTCGCGGTTCGGCGGTGACCGGCGCCGGTTGGGCCGGTGTTCGACCCGGAGCCTCCCTCGGGCACTCCCCGGCGGCTCCCCGGAGTCGAGCCCATACCTGAGGCTCCGACCTCCATACCGCTCACAGTGCAGGTCAACCGGCCTGCCAGCGTCCCCCTCCGAAAGGTGACTGGTCTCCATGACCACAACCAACAGCCCGCACGGGCATCACCCCAACCCCACAGGGCGCCACCCCGGCACCTCCGTGCCCGACGTGGCCAGCGAACTACGGCGGCTCATGCCCCGCGACCGATGGCTCCTCGACCTCCTCCATCAACACCAGGTGTTCACCACCGAACAGGTCGCCGCGCTCGGCTTCGACAACGTCCACACCGCCCGCAACCGCCTCAACCTCCTCGCCAACCGGGCCGTGCTGGCCCGGTTCCGCGACGCGGTGCGGCCCGGCTCGCAGTCCTGGCGGTGGGCGCTCGGCTGGATCGGCGCCGCCTACATCGCCTACCGCGACGGCGGCCCGGTCCCGCGACCCGGCACGGTCGCCGATCGGGTCAACCGCCTCGCCGCCAGTCCGCGGCTGGCGCACCTGCTCGGCATCAACGGCTTCTTCGTAGACCTGGCCGCGCACGCCCGCCACACCCCCGGCGCCCGCCTCGGGGTGTGGTGGTCCGAACGACGCTGCCGCAACGTGTGCGGAGACCTGGCCCACCCGGACGGACACGGCAAGTGGACCGAAGACAGCCACACCGTGTCGTTCTGGCTGGAGTACGACCGCGCCAGCGAACCCGCCCGCCGCGTCGCCGAGAAACTCGACGGGTACCACGCCCTGCACCGCGCGGCCGGGCTCAACCACCCGGTACTCATCCGGATGCAGACCACCCGGCAGGAAACCGAACTCCACAAGCGGCTCCACGTCCACCCGGCCGTGGCCTCCGGCGGGCTGCTCGTCGCCACCATGGCCGGCGAGCACACCACCCACCCCGCCGGACCGGTCTGGCTGCCGGTCGGCCATCCGCACCGGCTCCGCCTCGCCCAACTCCCGGCGGCGCCCGCCGCAGCAACTCGGGCCGCGTGAGCGGCCCGGCAACCCGTGACCGCGCCCGGTCACCGCGTCCTGGAACAGGACGCTATAACTTGCTCCGGCAACCGGACGCTATAACTTGCTCTCGCGCTCACCGGGGGCGAGGCGTGGCGGGTAGGCCGTCCACGTGAGCCCGTAGCGCTGCCGTTGCGGGGCGACGCGTCCCGGACGCAGCCGCACGGGTCAGCATAGCCGTTCGTAGGTCCGGGGCAAGCCGGCGGCGGCCCTGTGCGATGGCCGCCTGGAGCTGGTCAAGTCCGGCATGCGCCCGGGTGAGGGCGGCATCGTCCGCCCCGCATGACGCCACGCACTGCAGAATTGCCCGGGACGCCTGGAGGTATCCCTCCGCCAAGTTCAGTACCGTGGCGATCTCCGCCTGCGTGGTTGCCGAGTCCACACCGTTCACGGTAGGCGGCGCCGCCGCCCCATCACGCCGATTTCCCGATTTGGGTTTCGGCAGCGGCCGGACGCCGTCAACGGTCACGCCAACGCAGCAACACCAAGCGCGGCCGGCGCCGTAGGCCAACCGGACGCAACGGCACGAACGTGCCAACCCTGAACCCCTGTGGTGCGGTCCGTGCGTCGTCGTACGGGCCGCTGCCAGCACGTCCAAATCCTGGCGCGACCCGTAGCGGGTCCGTCAACCGTTCCGACACACCGTCGATTTCCGCGAAGGAGTACCGCGATGGTCACAACCCTCCCGAACCCATTGAACGTCCACAGTGGAGGAACATGGCTACCAGCCACCCCGACACGCCCGGTCGTATCCCTGACCGGCGGCTGACCCGCCGCGGCGCCCGGCGCGCCACCCCGCCGACCGACCCGACCCGGCCGACCGGCAGCGACGGCACGGACCCGGACAACCCGTACCGTGACACCCCCGGCCACCCGGCAGCGCGAGGCACGCTGCCGATGGCGCGGCGCCTGCTCGATCTCGCCACCGAGGACGAGATCCAAGCCCTCGCCGCCGAGGCCGGACCGATGAGCGAAGACCAACGCGCCACCCTCGCCCGGCTCCTACGCCTGAACCGGCCGCGCGACCGTGCTGCGTAAGCCGCATCGCACGTTCCTTGCATCACCGAGGTGACAGGGTTACACCCATCGCCCCGGCGCGGCCACTGGGCGGGCTGCGCCGGGGCGTGACCGGTTGCCCGTGCTGACGGCTGTATCCAGCACGGGCAACCCGCTGCCAGCCCACCACGAGCGCCGCCGCGACCCCTTCACCCTTCAGGGTGAGAAGAGTGACTGGAGTGACAGGTCTACCAATCAATCACTCCACGCGCGGCCACGCGCGCGTAGAGCCAAACCGCAGAACCGTCTCTTGACATGCGCGTGCGCGCGTGCAACGCGCGTGGCAACGAAACCGGGAGAAGCCGCTCCATCTGTCACCCGTCACTGCCGGAGGGGCGGCGTTGGGGAGCGCGCCGGGCGATCCGCAGGGCGGAGCAGGGCGACGGCGGACCCTTCCACCCTACCCCACACCGGCGTACACGGACCCGCACGTTACGCAGATCACAGGCCCGTTTCGCGGTTGAACATCATTGAACATCAGCATTCGCGAACTTCGCGCACTTCGCGGCTTTCGTCGGCTACGCGGGCAGCGGCACTCATCGACGGCGGGTGATGCGTGGGGGTGTCGACATCGTACGCGGAGTGCGCAGTTCGGGGGCGGTTCGCGACTGCGGCAGCGGCGTTGCACGCGAGCGTGAGCGAGCGAAACGCACCGGACGACATTGGTAATGCAAGGTGGTGTGCCAGAAAAAGATGAGTACCGATGGATGCGAGAGGTGTTTTCGCAGGTAGAGCCCCATTTCGATATCCCAGGAGCCCCGCCTACCCAAGAGGGTGGGCCTTTGACCTGCTAGAACGCCTTGGCAGGGTGGGTGCACCTGCCGACCCATCCATTGACATGCGTGATGGCGTTGGAGCCCTGGACGACGCATCGATGAGCGTGATGGGAAGGACGGCACGGGTCGCGGTGTCGGCCGCCGCGACGGTCGGCGGCGCCGGTGTGGCGGTTCGGCCGGCGGCGGGCGGGCTGGCCAACCGGAGTTACGTCCTGGCACCTTCCGGGCGGCGTCACCCCGTGTCACGGTCGAGGCGATCGGCCCTGTCGCGGCGGGGGACGCCAGGGGCCGGTCACCAACCGTCCACGAACGACAGGAGGAGACCCGATGGGCCGGGCCCGACAGGTGCGAGCGCACCCGATCAACGTCACCGGTGAGGTCGAACGGCTGACCGAGCAGGACGAACGGATCGTGCGTCTCGTCGCCGAACACGACGTGTTCAGCACCGAACAACTCGCCGCGCTGTGCTTCGAGCGGGCCGACCGGCCCGCCGACGCGCTCCCGCGGTTGCGCTACCTTGCCACCCGGGCGTTGTTGATCAAGTACGAGCATCCCGGCACCCACCCCGCCGGGTTCCCCGGTGACGACCTGGACGACGCCCCGCCCGCCGGGCTGCCCGACCCGGCCCCGGACGCGTGGCCGGACGGAAAACGGTGGGTGTGGTCCCTCGGGCAGGGCGGCGCCTACTGGGCCGGCGTGGAACACATCCTCAACCGGCACGCCTGGTTCGAGGCGTGGACCCGCTCGTTCAACCCGCACCGCCGCCCGCACATCCGGCGGCGGCTCGCGTTCAACGGGTTCTTCGCCGCGCTGCACCAGCGCAGCCTGACCGTGCCGGACAGTGGCCTGGACCAGTGGTGGGGGCCGCAACGGTGCGCTGAGGTCAGCGGCGGGCAGCTCGCCCCGGACGCGCACGGCCGGTGGCGGCAACGCGGCGCTACCGTGCCGTTCTGGCTCTACAGCGACTACGTGCGCAACCCGATGCGGACCCTCGTCGGCACCGTGGAACAGCACGTGCGCGTGCACCGGGCGACCGCCGAGACCGACGTGATCCTGCTCGTCATGGTCAACGACAACCGCGAAGCGCTGCTCCACCAGCGCTGGGCCAGCTACGCCCCGACCGGCGCACCGGTGCCGCGGGTCGCCACCACCTCCTACAGCAAACTGCGCGCCTGGCCCACCGATGCAATCTGGTGGCCGATCAACCCACCCATCGACGCCCACCCCGGCAGCCCCGCCCGCGCCGAACGGCTGCACCACCTCGACTGGCCCGCCACCCTGCGCCCGCTCGGCGGCCGGACATGACCCCGCCCCGGCCGCGTCGACCCGCTAAGCGGCCCGCTGCCGCCGCTGACGATGCCGAGGCACACACGGACCCCGGACCGCCCGTCCCGGACGCCACCGACGCCGTGACGGGGCCGGACACCGCGCCCGGCACGATGCGGATGGCCCGGCGGCTGCTCGACCCCGCCACCGAGGCCGAGATCCAGGCCCTCGCCGCCGAGGCCGGACCGATGAGCGAAGACCAACGCGCCACCCTCGCCCGGCTGCTGCGCCTACGCCGGCCACGACCCCGCAACCCGACCAACCACCCCGCCGACCCGGGCGGGCAGTAGCGCACCGATCGGTCCCCACGACGGGCCGCAACACCGGGGAAGCCGAGGGCAAGGCGATCCGCGCCCGCAGGCCCGCCAGGGCCGAGGACGCGGATCGGTGCGGCAGCGCGGGGCGTGGGGCGGCGGAGCCCCACTTCGTTGCCGCAGGCGACGAACCGTCATCCAAAACCGGCACCGCACCCAACGGACGCCGGGTCGGCATCCCGCAGCCGACCCGGCGTCCCGACGTTCTGAGTGAACCCTCATCGCTTGGACGTTCGGCGGGCATGTCCAAGCAAGATCGAATGGACTACCACTTGCGGACACCAGGCAGCATTGATGCATGTCTTCATCTGCGTGGTTGACGCTCACCGCCACCGTGCTCAGCTCCATCGTGGCTTTGACGGCTGCGTGGCTTGGAGCACGCCTCCAGCGCGCGACGACTGAGCGCACATTGCGTGCTCAGTTCGAGGAGAACGAACGGGTGAGACACGCGCAGCAGGCCGAGACGGACAAGGCTAGAGAGTCGGCATGGCTGCAAGAGCGTCGCAAGCTGATGCATGACGAGAAGCGGCGAGCCTACGGCGAGTTCATCACACTCGCAGGCGAATACCCGGCCATTCGGGCTTGGGCAGACACCGCTGCCGCCAGGGCCGAACGACGTCAACGAAAGCTGATCGATGAGCGCCGGCGAATCGGATGGCATCGAGACGCCGGCGTATCAATGATGTATGACCTGGCCAGAAAGGATCATGACGCGGCTCAGGCCCGGCTGCGGGAAACGACAAGGAAGATAGAGCTCGTGCTTGCCGACCTCCGGCTCATCACGCCCTTTCATGTGGTGACCGCCGCCGAAGACGCCGCTGATCTGCTGTACGACCAGAAGCCCGCTGATGATCAAACTGCCACATTCATCATGGCGGCACGCCAAGATCTCGGCGCCGACTGACGCACCGCGAGGCGCGCAACCGATCCTTGCGAATCACGTATCCGGACAACACGAGGCGGAACCGCTCAACACCGTCACGACCCGAGTTGCATGCGGCCCGCAGCGCTACGCGGCGGCGGGCTCGCTCACCACGTCGGTCGACGTGCCGAACTTCCACATCCACTCCAGCCGGTGCCGCCCGAACGGCTTCCGCGAGCCCTTCCCGGCCCGCAACAGCCGGACGTCGGCCACCGTGTTGATGATGTCCCGCTTCACCGCCACCTCATCCCCGAGCGCGGCCCACGCGGTCACCGCGTCCTCGCCGATCCGGCCACGCAGCACCGGCGGGATACCCGCCTCCTTCGCCGCCGCCTCATGCGCCTCGATCTGCGCCAGCAACCCCCGCTCACTACGGGCGAAACTGATCGCGGTCACCTCACCTTGCTCGGCGAGCTTGCGCCACTCCTCCAACTCGGCCCGCAACCGCTGCGCCTCCGCACGGGCGTGGGCCACCTGCTCGTCGCTGGTCGCGTCGGCGGTCAGGTCGGCGAACACCTCCGGACGGGCCAGCCACGCCACCACGGCCCGCTGCACGAACTCGTCCAGGACGTCCGCGGTCACCGCCGCGCACCGCTTCTTCAAGCACGAGTACACCTGGCCCTGCCAGCCGTGCCGGTTGACCTTCGTCATCGACAGCGGCCCGTCACAGACCCCGCAGCGGACGACGTAGGACAGCAGATGGACGGCCCGTCCCGCCCGCGTCGTCGTCCGGGACGGGTCCTCCAGCAAGCGGACGGCCGCCCAATACGTCTCCTCGTCCACCAAGCCGTCCCACTGCCCGTCCCCGACCACCGCACCGCGCAGCACCCGCTTGCCGATGTAGGCGGGGTTGAGCGCCATCTTGCGGATCACGCCCCGCCGCCACGTCGAGCCCTCCGGGGACGGCACACCACGGGCGTTGAGCTGCTGCTCGATCGTGATCAACGGCACCCCGGAGGTGATCTTCTTGTAGATGTCCCGCACCACACCCACATGGGTGTACGTCGACTCCGCCTCCGTCTCCGGGGCGGTCGCCGTGCGGGGCTCGTCGTCGGCCTCCTGCCGCAGGAACGCCCGGGTCCGCTGGTCGTAGACCCGCCGGAACCCGTACGTCACCTTGCCGTGCGGGCGGCCGGCCTCGGCGGCGCCGACGATCCCGCGCAACACGTTGTCGCGGATCGAGTCGGCCAGCCACTCCGCCTGCACCGCCTGAAAGCCGAGCATCATCCGGTCGTTCTTGTCCCGCAGGTCGTACAGCACCCCGCCGACCAGCCAGAAGTACATCCCGACCTGCGTGCACAAGTCGCGGATCTGCACATACACGGCGAGGTCGCGCTGGTTGCGGGAGATCTCCCATACGACCAGCACGTCCAGCTTGCCCTCCCGGATCACGTCCATCAGCCGCTCGAAGTCCTCACGGGTCTTCGTCGCGTGCCGGGACGCGGACCGGTGGTTGTCCGTGAACGACATCGACGGCGGGCACGTCCACCCGTACCGCGTGATCTCGGCGGTGTTCAGTACGCCCTGATCGTGGACGCTCTTGCCCTGTTCCTTCTTGTCCTGGCTGGCCCGCTGGTACCGGGCCGCCCGCACGTCCGCGCCGCCCGTCAGCAGTTCGCCTTTCGTGGCGAACCGGGACCGCTGCCCTACCCGCTTGACCTGCCGTACCATCGGTAATGCCCTCCCCATTCATGCGCTGGCCTGCTAATATCGACCTTAGCAGCTAACGCTTCTTAGGAGTGCCGGGGGAGCAGCCCAGGACCGCGGCCGTCTCCTCGACGGACAGGTCGCAGAGGTAGCGCAGCACGACCACCGCCCGCTGCCGCCGCGGCACCTTCTCCAGGGCCGCCCGCAGCGCGAGCCGGTCGTCGATCGCCTCGTGCGGCGCGTGCGGTGGCGGCTCGGGCCCGGCGCTGCCGAACAGCCCGACCCGGCCCCACGGCCGCCGCCGCTCGTCGAGGAACGTCCGGACGAGCATCTGCCTGACGTACTGGTCGGGATGCTCGACCGCGCTGATCCGCGGCCACCGCCGGTAGAGCTTCTCGATCGTGAGCTGCACGATGTCGTCGCCGCGGTGCTCGTCCCCGCACAGCAGGAACGCGAGCTGGCGCAGGGACGCCAGCCGGCCGGTCACGTACTCGACGTACTCCTCTTGCGCCCGCTCGCGCATAGGGCCTCCCCCTCGCTTCGGACTGAAACGAGCCCCCGCCCCGGTGAGGTTGCACGCCGTCGCGAACTCGGGGAAAGCGCCGCCGCGCGGGCCCGTTACATCGAGGCGGGACTTCCACCCCGTCGCACCGCCCACTCGGTCAGCGGGGCCAGCGACGCCATGAGGCCGGCGCCCTCGGCCGACAGCGCGTACTCGACGCTGGGCGGCACGGTCGGGAACACCGTGCGCTCGACCAGCCCGTCGCCCTCCAGCCCGCGCAGCGTGCGGGTCAGCATCCGCTGGCTGATGCCCTCGATGGCCCGGTGCAGCTCGTTGAAGCGGTACGGCCGGCGGGCCAGCAGCGCCAGCACGAGCAGCGTCCAGCGTTCGCCCATGCGGTGCACGATCCCGGTGACCGGGCAGGCGTCGTACTCGGCGACGGGCACACGGGTGTGCGCATCCAACATCGAAGTGCCTCCTTACGCGCTTGCCGTGAGTCTATTTCGATACAAGGCATGAAGACTGTGGTCATCAGCGGGGGCACGGACGGGATGGGGCGGGCCACGGCGCTCGCGCGGCGCGAGCGCGGCGACGACGTGGTGGTGATCGGCAGCAACGCCGAGAAGGGGCGGGCGCTCGGGCCGGGCATCACGTTCGTCCAGGCCGACCTGAGCTCGACCGCGGAGGTCGGGCGGGTGGTCGCGACCCTGCGCGAGCGCCTCGAGTCGATCGACGCGCTCGTGCTGTGCGCCAACCGGCAGAGCCCGCGGCGGCGGGAGACGGCGGAGGGGCTGGAGCACACCTTCGCGTTGTACTTCCTGAGCCGGCACCTGCTCGCCGAGGGGCTGCGCCCGCTGCTGGAGGCCGCTCCCGCGCCCGTCGTCGTCAACGTGGCCGGGGTCGGGGTGACCAAGGGCGCGATCGCCTGGGACGACCTGCAGCTGCGCGAGGGCTACGGCATGGTGCGGGCCCAGCTGCAGGCCGGGCGGCTCAACGACCTGCTCGGCGCGGGGTACCGCGGGAAGGCGCGCTACGTGCTGTACCACCCCGGCTTCACGCGCAGCGGGGACCTGAGCCCGCTGCCGGCGCCGCTGCGCCTGACCCTGCGGCTGCTGGCCCGGGTCGCGGCCCGCCCGGTCGCCGCCTCGGCGGCCCCGATCGTGGAGCTCGTCGACCACCCGCCGGCGGCCCGGCTGACCGCGCTGGACCGCGGCAGGGTGCTCGACCCGTCGCTGCCGACGCTCGACCCGGCCGCCGCCGAGCGCCTGCGCGAGGTCATCGAGCGGGCGGGATGGCGGTGAGCTTCTCCGGGTTGGCGATGAGGTGGATGGTCTCGATCAGCCCGTCGCGCAGGAACAGCGTCATGGCCGACACGACCGCGCCGCCGGCCCGGGCCACGATGCCCGGGCCGCCGTTGAGCTCGACGATCTCGACCGTCATGCCGTCCGGCGTCCGGCCGGCGAAGGTGAGCAGGGCGCGGGCCACCAGCTCGGCACCGAGGATCGGCTTGCGCGGGGCCTGGGCCAGCCCGCCGCCGTCGCTGACCAGGGCCACCCCGGGGGCCAGCACCTCGACCAGCCCGCGCAGGTCGCCCCCGGCGCAGGCGGCCAGGAAGCGCTCGGTGACGGCGGCCCGGGTGGCCTGGTCGGTGTCGTAGCGCACCCGGTGGTCCTCGACGTGGGCCCGGGCGCGGGCGGCGGTCTGACGGACGGACGGCTCCGAGCGCTCGACGATGCCGGCGATCTCGGCGTAGGAGTAGCCGAAGGCCTCGCGCAGCACGAAGACGGCCCGCTCCAGCGGCGACAGCGACTCCAGCACCAGCAGCATGGCGGTCGACACGGACTCGGCCAGGGCCACGCGCTCGGCCACGTCGGGCCCGGTGAGCACCGGCTCGGGCAGCCAGGAGCCCACGTAGGCCTCCCGCCGGGACTGGGCGCTGCGCAGCCGGTCGACGGCCAGCCGGGTGGTCACCCGGACCAGGTAGGCCTCGGGGTCGTCCACCCCGGCCGGGTCGACGGCGCTCCAGCGCAGCCAGGCGTCCTGGACCACGTCCTCGGTGTCGGCGGCGCGCCCCAGCACCCGGTACGCCACGCCCCTCAGCCGCTCGCGATGCGCGTTGAAGACCTCGAGGCCGTTCGCCATGCGGTGATTCTAGGCTCGGCTATCCGCGGTCTGGGCCGGGCTGGGTTGCTTCGGGCTTCGCGTAGAGGACCTCGCGGGCCTGCTCCGCGGCGCGGATGATGCTCTCGGCGACGAAGTCGACGAAGCGGGCGATGTTCTCGAGCCGGACGGCGGCCGGGGACTCGGGGCCGAGGATGACGACGCCCTGCCGCGCGGTCTCGGCCAGCTGGGCGCTGGACCGGGCGCTGGCGATCATCGACTGGTACCAGACGTCGTTGTCGACGATGTAACGCTCGCGGCGGCGCTCGTCACGCTCCCGGCGGATGAGGCCCAGGCCCTCCAGGAGTGCGACCGCCTTGGAGACGGACCCGGGGCTGACCTGGAGGTGCTGGGCCAGTTCGGACGCGGTGAGGCTGCCCGCGTCGCTGATGTAGAGGCAGGTCAGCACCCGCGACACCATCTTGGGCAGGCCCTGCCCCATGAGGAGGGTGGTGAACACCTCCTCGTATTCGTGCACGGCTGCGGCGTCGCGCCCGTAAGCCGTCGAGGTCGCCTGCGGCCCCCGGGGCGCGGCCTGCCGGCGCCGGTGGGCGCGGTGCTCGGTGGCGCGGTGGGCCAGGTCGGCGCGGTAGCCGGTGGGGCCGCCGTTGCGCATCACCTCGCGCGTGACCGTCGAGGTGGGGCGGTCGAGGCCCCTGGCGATCTCCGCGTAGGCGAGCCCGTCGGCCAGCCCCAGCGCGATCTGCTGGCGCTCCTGCTGGGTGAGCCTGCCGCCCGGCATCGCGATCTCCCTTCCCGCTTCCGATGCCCCACCATAGCGTTCGCTCTCGCGCCAATGCAACGACTGGGGTCGCGCATGTTGCATTGAAAGTCGACTCGTTGCAACGAAATGTGTGCTATGAGCTGCATAAACATATGTATGACGCAACGAGTATGTTGCTCAATCCTTGAACGCAACGTAGCTTTTCCGGCATCGGAAACAACGCACGCAAGGAGAGCGCGATGCAGAAGTTCGACACCCCGGCCCCGATCGCCGCCGTCCTCGACATCCCCGCGGGGCGTGTGCAGCTCATCGCCGCCGACCGGGCCGACACCACGGTCGAGGTCCGGCCGGCGGACGCCTCGAAGGGCCGCGACGCGAAGGCGGCGGAGCAGGCCAAGGTCGAGTACGTCGACGGAGTCCTGCGGATCGAGGTCGAGGCGAAGCACCAGATCCTCGGCCCCTCCGGATCCGTCGAGGTGACGGTCCAGCTGCCGGCCGGTTCCCGGGTCGAGGCGAAGGCGGCCAGTGCCGAGTTCCGGGCCGTCGGCCGGTTCGGCGAGGTGGTCTTCGACGGCGCACAGGGCGCGATCAAGGTCGACGAGGCCGAGAGCGCCCGCCTCACCGTCCAGGCCGGCGACGTCTCGGTCGGCCGCCTCAACGGCCCCGCGGAGATCAGCACCGCCAAGGACGACATCCGGATCGCCGAGGCCGTGCGCGGCGCGGTCGTGCTGCGCACCCAGGCCGGCGACGTGCAGGTCGGCGCCGCCCGCGGCGTCTCGGCCGCCCTGGACGCCGGCACGGCACACGGCCGGATCCACAACTCGCTCAAGAATGCCGACGGCGCCCCCGGCCTGCACATCCACGCGACCACCGGCCACGGCGACATCGTCGCCCGCAGCATCTGAGGAGCATCTTCAACAAGGCCTGAAACGTACGGCGGGCCGCCCCCGAGATGGGGGCGGCCCGAAACCCGTCGCGCCGGCGGTCAGTGGTCGAACGCGTCGCGCACGTCGCGCCCGGCGTCCTTCACGTGGTCACCGGCCTGCTTCGCCTTCGCGGCGGTGCGCTCGGCTGCGCCTTCGGCTTCGAGTCGCTCGTTGTCCGTGGCGTCGCCCCACTTCTCCTTGGCGGCGCCCTTGAGCTCCTCGCCCTTGTGCTCGACCTTGTCCGTGAAGCTCATCGCACATCCCTTCCACGTTTCGGGCCTCTCGCCTTGCTACATCAGGGGTGCCCGGCCTTGCGGGTTCGCAAACGCATCCGCTGGGCCGCGGTCGTCACGCCGGTCACGAGCAGGGAGAGGACCACGCCGAGGGCGGCGGCGGCCAGCGGGTTGCCGGTGAAGACGTTGCCGCCGAGGTAGCCGAGGCCCACCGTGTAGAGGCTCCACAGCAGCGCGCCGACGGCGATGGCGGGCAGGAAGCGGCGGCGGGGGAACTGGGCGTACCCGCTGACCAGGGCCACCGTCGTGCGACCCAGCGGGACGAACCGCCCGGCGGCGACGATCGCGCCGCCGCGCCGGTCGAGCAGGCGGGCCACCCACGCGACCGCCCGCCACGAGCGCTCGCCGCGCACGAAGCGCTCCACCAGCCGGCGCCCGCCGCGGCGGGCCGCCTCGTGCATGAGCAGGTCGCCGGCGACCACCGCGGTCGCCGCCGCCGCCAGCACGACGGCCACGTGCAGGTGCCCGCTCGCGGCCAGCGCGCCCCCGGCGATGACGCTGGTCTCCGCGGGCACCGCCGGGATCAGGCAGTCCACCACCAGCAGCACGAAGATCACCAGGTACGCCCATCCGGCCATCGCCTCCATGCCTTCCACGGTGCCGTCGCGGGCCGCTCGGCGCAGCGGGGCCACCATGCCGATCTCCGGTAGGGCTTCCCCTACCCCGCCGCCTCGAACAGCCCGAAGAGCCGCGGGTCGTGGAACGCGACCATGTCCCTGATCAGGCCGCCCTCGATGCGCAGCACGCTGATGGCGAACGGCCGCTCGGCCGTGGTCCCGGGCGGCGTGTGGTAGGCCATCAGCGCCGGGGAGCGGTTGGCCCGCGCCGGCACCGCGCGGACCCGCCCGACGTGGGCGGGGGAGCCGGGCGGGACGCTGCGCGAGAGCGCGCCGACGATGGCGGTCTTGCCGAGGTACCACATGGGCAGCGGCGGCATCGCGGCGCGCGCCTCGTCGGCGATCAGCCGCGCCATCCCGGCCACGTCGGCGCGCTCGAAGGCCTCGACGTAGCGGCGCAGTACCTCCCGCTCGCCGGGCTCCGGCCCCCGCTCCGGCCGCCAGTCCTCGCCCCGCTCGGGCAGCCGCTTGCGCAGCGTGGCGCGGGCCCGCTGCAGCGCGCTGTTGACCGAGGGCTCGCTCGCCCCGACCAGGTCCGCGGTCTGCGCCGCCGACCAGCCGAGCACGTCGCGGGCGATGAGCACGGCCCGCTGCCGCGGCGGCAGGTGCTGCAGCGCGGCCAGGAACGCCAGCTCCACCGTCTCCCGGGCGACCAGGCGGGTCTCCGGGTCCTCGTCGAGCACCCGGTCGGGCAGCGGCTCCAGCCAGGGCACGTCGGCCCGCGGCGGCAGGTCCACGCCGGGCGCCGACGGCGGGGCCAGATCCATCGGCAGCACCCGGCGCTGGGCGCTCTTGAGCGCGTCGAGGCAGGCGTTTGTGGCGATGCGGTACAGCCACGCCCGGACCGACGAGCGCCCCTGGAACTGGTCCCAGCCGCGCCAGGCGCGCAGGAACGTCTCCTGCACCAGGTCCTCGGCCTCGTGGAAGGAGCCCACCATGCGGTAGCAGTGCACCTCGAGCTCCCGCCGGTGCGGCTCCAGCTGTCGGGTCAGGTCCATGGAAGCCCCTTCATCGCGGCGTGCGATGTTAGGACGATGTGGGCGGAGTTTCGTGAGCGCGTGATCCTGGAGGACGACGCGGTCCTGGTGCTGGACAAGCCGGTCGGCGTCTCGGTGATGGGCGAGCGGCACGAGTCGGACCTGGTGCGGATGGCGGCCGAGGCCGGCGAGCAGCTGTATCCCGTGCACCGCATCGACAAGGTCACCTCCGGCATCATCCTCTTCGCCAAGGACCTGGCCGCGCACGGCGGGCTGACCAGGCAGTTCAACAAGCGCACGGTCGACAAGGCGTACCTCGCGCTCACCATCCCGGGCGGCCTGCCCCCGACCGGCCGCATCGACCTGCCGCTGAGCGTCGGGCGCAAGAGCCGGGTGCGGATCGCGGCCCCCCGGGAGAGCATCGTCCACCAGGATGACAGCTGGACGGTCCCGGCCGCGGAGGTCTTCGACACCGTGCCGACGTACCCGTCGGTGACCACCTTCGCGGTGCGCGCCCAGACCGCCGAGCGGGCCCTGCTGGAGGCCGTGCCGCAGACCGGCCGCCGGCACCAGATCCGCGTGCACCTGGCCTGGATCGGGCACCCGATCGTGGGCGACCCGCTCTTCGAGAAGGCCCCGGCC
Organism: Dactylosporangium sp. NPDC051485; assembly: GCF_040682015.1. Lineage (NCBI taxonomy): Bacteria > Bacillati > Actinomycetota > Actinomycetes > Micromonosporales > Micromonosporaceae > Dactylosporangium > Dactylosporangium sp. NPDC051485. The sequence goes on along the minus strand of NZ_JBFAZW010000060.1, from coordinate 42,254 downwards.
GGGCGCACCTACCTGCACTCCTGGCGGCTGTCCTTCGACCACCGCGGCAAGCGCGTCACGGTGGAGGCCCCCGCCCCGCCGGACTTCACGGTGTAGCCGGCCGCGCGGATCGCCGGCTGACCACCTGATCCGTCCGGCGGTACCCGAACCGGATACGCGATTTCGGTCGGACCCATCTCTCGCCTAGACTCGGGGATCGGAGCAGGGCCTCGTAGCTCAGGGGATAGAGCACCGCTCTCCTAAAGCGGGTGTCGCGCGTTCGATTCGCGCCGGGGCCACCACACACAAGTGGCCCCCGCCTTCCCGGCGGGGGCCGCTCGCTCTGGACTCGATGGGCGTCCGCCTGGGCCTGGCGTTTCGGGCGGTCGGCCGGCGGAGGCCGGTTTCAGTCCCGCTCGGCCGGGCCGAGGGCCGCGCACACCAGGATCAGCAGTCCGACGATGATGTCGTTGGTGGTCGAGGTCGACCAGCCGTACTGCAGCACCAGCGGCGCCACCAGCAGCCACCCCGCCAGCCCGCCGGTCACCCAGCCGAAGGCCGCGGAGCGGGGCACGATCAGGCGGATGGTGGTCACGATCGCGATGGTGATCCCGGTGACCGCGTCGCTCCAGAAGACGTCGTAGCGGCCCGCGCCGATGTAGCCGAACGGCACCGCCGAGACCACGAGCCATACCGCGGCGAGGAAGGTGACGGCGAGCAGGGCCCGCGATCCGGTGCTCTTCAGCTCGGTGTCGGACGGGCGGCGGGGGTCGTCGGGCGGAGCGGCCCGGATGTGCGCGGGCGTGGTGAAGTCCTGGTCGGACAGGAAGCTCGTCGTCACTCCCGAAGCCTCGGCAAGGGCGGGATGAGCGAGGATCACCCGGCGGGAGGGCTTTCGTTCCAGGAGCGGTCGAGCTCGGTGACGCAGTAGGTGCCCTTCGGCCCGGTGTAGTCGCCGTCGCCGCCCCGGCGGGTGGCGACCAGGCGGGCCGTGGTGCCCTCCACGCGGTACACGGCGGAGGAGACGCCCTTGCCGGTCCAGCTCAGCCTGACGTTGTCCCCGTCGGCGGCCGACTTCAGCGCGGGCGCGGCCGGGGCGGTGCCGGGCAGCCACTTCATTACCGGCGGGAGTGCGGGGGTGGAGTAGAAGTGCTTGGCGTACTGCGACACCGAGCCCAGCGCGTCGGCCCGCATGCTCTTGGCGCTGAAGTGGACGCTGCCGGTGACCTGCGGATACGTGCGGTTGAGGGCCAGCTCGCGGTCGAGTTCGCCGGGGTCGGAGAACGGGCCGGACTGCCCGGCGCGATAGTCGGCCTGGCCGATGTACAGCTGGACCCTGGTCGTCTTGACGACGTCGACCCACCAGGGCAGGAGCTTGGCGTAGTCCGCAACGTCGAAGCCGATGTTCCAGTACAGCTGCGGCACGATGTAGTCGAGCCACTGCGCGCGCACCCACAGGCGGGTGTCGGCGTAGATGTCGTCGTAGCTCTGCAGCCCGCGGGTGGGGGAGCCGGCGGGGTCGGTGGAGGAGTTGCGCCAGATGCCGAACGGGCTGATGCCGAACTTCACCCAGGGCTTGAGCTGCTTGATCCGCTGGCTCATCTCCTGGACGAGCTTGTTGACGTTGTCGCGGCGCCAGTCGGCCTTGCCCATGCCGCTGCCGTACTGCCGGTAGGCGGCCTCGTCCGGGTAGTCCTGCTTGCCCACCGGGTACTGGTAGAAGAAGTCGTCGAAGTGGACCCCGTCGACGTCGTACTTCTGCACCGCCTCCAGCATCGAGTCCTCGACGAACTTGCGCGCCTCGGGGATGCCCGGGTTGAAGTGCAGGCGGCTGCCCGTGGTGCCCGCCGACGGGTAGACGATCGCCCACTCCGGGTGCTTGCGCAGCGGGTGGTCGGGGGCGAGCGCGTTGATGTCCGGTCCGGAGCCGGACGGGGCGGGCTGGCTGCCGCGGTACGGGTTGAACCAGGCGTGGAACTCGAGGTTGCGCTTGTGCGTCTCGTCGATCATCCACTGCATCAGGTCGAAGCCGGGGCCCTGGCCGCGCACTCCGGTGATCCACTCGGACCAGGGCGCGTACTGCGAGGGCCACAGCGCGTCGCCGCTGGGCCGGACGTGGACGAAGACCGCGTTGAGGTTGCGCTGGAGCGCGAGGTCGAGCCAGCCGAGGTACTCGGCCTTGATCTGCTCGGCGGGCAGCCCCGGCCGGCTGGGCCAGTCGATGTTGTCGACCGTGGTGATCCAGATCCCGCGCAGCTCGCGGGGGGCGCTCAGGGCCGCGCCGCCGCAGCGCTGGGCCCGCGGGTCGGCCGCGCGGTCGGCCCGGTCGTCGAGCCCGACCCGCTCGACCCGGGTCGGGTCCTCGGCCGATGCGGACAGGGCGTCGGACCACACCGCCCGGACGGCCCCGACGCCCGCCACCAGGGCAAGGACGATGCCGGCGACGATGGACAACGTTGGTGCGCGGCGGGGGAGACGGTGGCGCACCGGGCCAGTCTGCCGAGCCCACCGGCGCAAACGCCAGCGATTCGGGAAACTTCTGTCCTAACGGACCAGTCGGGACTGGTCGTCCAGTTCCGCCATGAGCCGCTCGGTCGCCTTGGCCACCGCGGCGTCCATCAGCCGCCGCTCGGCGACCACCGTGTCCAGGCCGTCGCCGGCGAGTTCCCGGGCCGACTGGGCCATCCGCAGCTCCTGCTCGTGCCGCTTGGTCGCGGACAGCTCCCGGCGGCGGGCCTCGCGGGCCTCGGTGCGCTCGTAGCCGTTGCCGTAGGAGACCAGCTTGAGCCAGACGGCGGCGCAGTCCAGGCAGATCAGCAGCGCGGCCACGCCGAGGTAGAAGAAGCCGAAGCCCCAGAAGTCGCTGGTCACCAGGTGCCACATGGCGGTGGTGCGGGCCCCGAAGCCGGCGCCCGCCTCGACCGCGACCCGGTTGGTGGAGCGCTGCTCGGCGATCTGGCCCATGAGCTCGGCGACCTGGGCGGTGCGGGCCTGCCGCCCGGGCTCCTGCGAGGTGCGCAGGGCGGCCGCCTCGGCGTCGAGCCGGGTGGCCTCGTCCATGAGCGAGCGGGACTGCCGCACGAGCGTGTCGCAGTAGCCGCCGGACGGGCAGCCGGCCCGCTGGGTCACGCCGTTGGCCCGCGAGTCGGCCAGGGCCTGGTCGTACGCCGACGCCGACTCCTTGCGCTTGTCGGCGGCCAGCCTGTGCAGGTCGGCCACGGCCGCGTCGTCGGCGCCGTCCTGGGCCCGCAGCGCGTCGATCTGGCGCTGGAAGGTGGCGATCGCGCCGTCGTGCTCGAGCTGGGTCAGCTGCCGGTTGTGCACGGTGCCGAGGTACGCGTCGACCTCGCCCTTGTAGCGGGCCAGCATCAGCGGCTCGGTGATGACGACGGCGAAGAGCAGGGCGAGCAGCATCCGGCCGGCGTAGAGGCCGAAGGTGCGCCGGCGCAGGAGGTGGTGCGGGTCGGTGGAGTCCAGCCGCTCGTAGTTCACCGCCACCCGGCCGACCACGGCCCGGTCGTAGGCGATCACGGCCGCGGCGACCGGCGGGCCGACCAGCCACTGCCACCAGGGGTGGCGGTAGTTGGAGGAGGCATCGACGAAGCTCGCCGCGCCGATGATCGCGTATACGCCGTACAACAGGATGAAGATCCCGACCGAGCTGTAGAGCGCCCGATCGGTGTGGGTGCGCACGCTCGCGGGGTTGACGTTGGCGACCTTGAGGAGCGCGTCGCGTGCGGCCATGCGCACGACGTTACGCGAGGATAAGTCGCATTTCCGGCTTTCCGGATTGTGAGCGCCAGGTAACTCGCGCGTCATCGAAGCATTGGGATTCGTGAAACGGTCCGTCCATACGGTTCGGTCTCCCATCACCGACTGGACAGGACTGAATATGGCCCCACTGGCTCGACGCGGTCTCTTCGCGCTGGCAACCCTTACGCTCCTGGCCCTGGCGGGCTGCTCCGAGCCCGCCAAGGGCGACAGCGGTTCCTCGAGCGGCGACACGATCAAGGTCGGCATCCTGCACTCGCTGAGCGGCACGATGTCGATCTCCGAGGTCACCGTGCAGAAGTCGGAACTCATGGCCATCGACGAGATCAACGCCGCCGGTGGTGTGCTGGGCAAGAAGCTGGAGCCCGTCGTCGAGGACGGGGCCTCGGACTGGCCGACCTTCGCGGAGAAGGCGCAGAAGCTCATCTCCAAGGACAAGGTGGCCACCGTCTTCGGCGGTTGGACCTCGGCCAGCCGCAAGGCGATGCTGCCGGTGTTCGAGCGCAACAAGGCCCTGCTGTGGTACCCGGTGCAGTACGAGGGGCTGGAGAGCTCGCCGTACATCTTCTACACCGGTGCCACCACGAACCAGCAGATCATCCCGGGCCTGGACTACCTCAAGCAGCAGGGCAAGAAGAAGATCTTCCTGGTCGGCTCCGACTACGTGTTCCCGCGCACCGCCAACAAGGAGATCAAGGCGTACGCGGCGGCCAACGGGATGGAGATCATCGGCGAGGAGTACACGCCGCTGGGCCACACCGAGTACAGCACCCTGGTGAACAAGCTCGCCGCGGCCAAGCCCGACGCGGTCTTCAACACCCTCAACGGCGACTCCAACGTGGCCTTCTTCAAGGAGCTCAAGAACAAGGGCATCAGCGCGGACACCATGCCGACCGTCTCCGTCAGCGTGGCGGAGGAGGAGGTCGTCGGCATCGGCAAGGAGAACATCGCCGGGCACCTGGTCGCGTGGAACTACTACCAGACCACGTCGGGCGCGGCCAACGACAAGTTCGTCGCCGCGTTCAAGGCGAAGTACGGCGCCGACAAGGTCACCTCCGACCCGATGGAGGCCGGCTACAACGCCGTGTACCTCTGGGCCGAGGCGGTCAAGAAGGCCGGCAGCACCGACGTGGAGAAGGTCAAGGCGGCGGCCAAGGGCATCTCGCTCGACCTGCCGGAGGGCAAGGTCACGATCGACGGCGACAACCAGCACGTCTACAAGACCGCCCGGATCGGCATCATCCGGCCCGACGGGCAGATCAAGGAGGTCTGGAACTCCGGCCAGCCGATCAAGCCGGACCCGTACCTCAAGGGCTACGACTGGGCCAAGGGCCTGAGCTGAGGAAGGGGCGTCGGCCATGATCGCCAATCAGTTCGTCACCGGCCTGAGCATCGGCGCCGTGCTGCTGCTCATCGCCCTCGGCCTGACCTTCACGTTCGGTCAGATGGGGGTCATCAACATGGCGCACGGCGAGTTCATCATGGCCGGCGCCTACACCACCTACCTCGTGCAGAGCTTCGCCGGCACCCAGGCGGTCGCCGTGGCGCTGCCCATCGCCTTCGTCGTCGGCGGGGTCATGGGCCTCGTCCTGGAGCGCCTGCTGGTCCGGCGCTTCTACGGCCGTCCGCTGGACACGCTGCTGCTCACCTGGGGCGTCAGCCTCATCCTGCAGCAGGCCGCCATAGACCTCTTCGGCGCGCCGAACGTGCAGGTCAGCGCGCCCGGGTGGCTCCGCGGCGGGTTCCACGCCGCCGGCGTGGACATCGCCTACAACCGGCTGTTCATCATGGCGCTGGCGGCCGCCGGCGTGGCCGGGATCTGGCTGTACCTGACCCGCCTGTCCGCCGGGCGCCGGATGCGCGCGGTGATGCAGAACCGGCAGCTCGCCGCGATCAGCGGGGTGGCCACCGACCGGGTCGACCAGCTCACCTTCTTCATCGGCTCCGGCCTGGCCGGGCTGGCGGGCGTGGCGCTCACGCTCATCGGCCCGGTCGGCCCCCAGATCGGCACGTACTACATCGTCGACGCCTTCCTGGTCGTCGTGGCCGGCGGGCTGGGGCAGCTCAAGGGGGCGGTGGTCGCCGCCGTCGCCCTCGGGCTGCTCAACAGCTACGTCGAGCTGTGGACCAACGCCAGCCTCGCCAAGGTGGTGGCGTTCGCCGTGATCGTCGCCTTCCTGCAGGTTCGCCCCCAGGGCCTGTTCGTCCTGCGCTCCCGGGCGCTGTCGTGAGGCGCTTCGGCGGCCCCGCGCTGTTCGTCGCCGCGCTGCTGGTGATGACGCTGGTCGTGCCCAACGTGCTCGGGCCGTTCCGGCTGCAGCTGCTGGGGAAGTACCTCTGCTTCGCCATCGTCGCCGTGGGCATCGCGATCGCGTGGGGCCGCGGCGGCATGCTGACCCTCGGCCAGGGCGTCTTCTTCGGCCTCGGCGGCTACGCCATGGGGATGTACCTCAAGCTCGCCGACGCCGGCGGCGGCCTGCCCGACTTCATGGTCTGGAGCGGCGTGGACAGCCTGCCGCTGGTGTGGAAGCCCTTCGCCAACCCGGCGTTCGCGCTCGCCATGGTGGTCCTGCTGCCGACCGCGGTGGCCGTGCTCCTGGGCCTGCTGGTGTTCCGCCAGCGGGTGCGCGGAGCGTACTTCGCGGTGCTGTCCCAGGCCCTGGCCGCCGCGTTCGTCATCCTGCTGGTCGGCCAGCAGGGCCTCACCGGCGGGACCAACGGCCTGACCAACATCCAGTTCTTCTTCGGGCTGGACCTCTACGAGGAGTCCGGCCAGCGCCTGGTCTACCTCGTCACGGTCGGCGTGCTGGCCGTCGTGTTCGTGCTCGCCTGGCAGCTCAAGGAGAGCCGCTTCGGCAAGCTGCTGGTGGCCATCCGGGACGGGGAGGACCGGGTGCGGTACCTCGGCTACGACCCCGCCGTCGTGAAGACCGTCGCGTTCGCCTTCTCCGCCGCCCTGGCCGGCATCGCGGGTGCGCTCTTCGTGCCGGTCGTCGGCATCATGTCCCCGGCCGAGCTCGGCATCGTCCCGTCCCTGGCCATGCTCATCGGCGTGGCCATCGGCGGCCGCTACTCCCTCGTCGGCGCGGTGGTGGGCGCGGTCCTCTACAACTACGCCGAGACGTCCCTGTCCGAGGCCTGGCCGTCGGGCTGGAAGTACCTGGTCGGCGCCCTGTTCATCGCCGTCATGGTGTGGGCACCCCGCGGCCTGGCCGGACTCGATCTCAAGAAGATCGAGATCAAGAAGATCGACATCAGGAAGCTCGATCTCAAGAAGGTGGCGCGCCGATGAGCCTCCTGCAAGTGCGCGGCCTCAACGTGGTCTTCGACGGCTTCAAGGCCGTCACCGACCTCGACTTCGACGTGGCCGAGGGCGAGCTGCGCTTCGTGATCGGCCCGAACGGCGCCGGCAAGACCACGCTCGTCGACTGCATCACCGGCCGCACCCGCCCGGCGTCGGGCAGCATCGCCTTCGACGGGCACGAGATCCTCGGCCGCAAGGAGCACCGGATCGTGCGGCTGGGCATCGGCCGTACCTTCCAGACCTCCGTCGTCTTCGAGGAGCTCACGGTCGGCGAGAACCTCGACCTGGCGGCCTCCTTCCGCCGGCCGCTGCCCGCCTTGCTGCGCCGCCGCCGCGCCTACCCCGAGGACGTCGTCCGAGTCCTGGAGACCACCGGCCTGGCCGGCCTCGTCGAGCGCAAGGCCGGCGTGCTGTCCCACGGCCAGCGCCAGTGGCTGGAGATCGGCATGCTGCTGGTCCAGCAGCCCCGCCTCCTGCTGCTCGACGAGCCGGTGGCCGGCATGAGCCGCGACGAGCGCGAGCGCACCGGCCAGCTCCTGGTCGAGGTGGCCAAGACCCACACGGTCGTGGTCATCGAGCACGACATGGAGTTCCTGCGCCGCTTCGCCACCGTCGTGACGGTCCTGCACGAGGGCCGACTGCTGCGCCAGGGCAGCGTGGCCGACGTGCAGGCCGACCCGAGGGTCCAGGAGGTCTATTTGGGACGGGCGCGAAAGGAGCCGGTCGATGCTGGCAATTGAGTCGATCGACGTGGCCTACGGCCGGGCGCAGGTCCTCTTCGGCCTGTCGATGACCGTGCCGCCGGGCTCCCTGACCTGCGTGATGGGGCGCAACGGGGTCGGCAAGACCACCCTGCTCAAGGCCATCATGGGCGTCCTGCCGGTCCGCAAGGGCCGGATCACCTTCGACGGCCACGACGTCACCCGGCTGAGGACCTACGACCGGGTGCGCCTGGGCCTGGGTTACGCCCCGCAGGGCCACGAGACGTTCCCCCAGCTGACCGTGTGGGAGAACCTACAGGTGGTCCTGGAGGCATCGCCGAAGGCCACGAAGTCCTCGCTCGACGAGGCCCTGGACGTGTTCCCGGCCCTGCGCCCCTTCCTGCGCAACAAGGCCGGCTTCCTGTCGGGCGGCCAGCAACAGCAGCTGTCGATGGCCCGGACCCTGATCACCCGCCCGTCGATGCTGCTGCTGGACGAGCCGACCGAGGGCATCCAGCCCTCGGTGATCCTGGAGATCGAGGACTCGATCGAGCGCCTGCACAAGGAGACCGGGGTGGCCGTGCTGCTGGTCGAGCAGTACCTCGACCTGGCCCTTCGCCTGGCGGACAACTTCGTCATCATCGACGCCGGCGAGGTGGTGCGGGCTGGCGACCGCGCCGACCTGCAGGACCCCGCGGTCCGTCAGCTTCTGACCGTCTGAAGCGCGCGGGCGGGTGCCCGTATCGACGGGCACCCGTGACGCAGGAGTAAAAAGCCGCTTCCCGTGGTATGCCAGAGAGCACGGCTCTTCCCGCGTGGAGGTGGCATCCATGGGCAAGGACGTCGGGTCGCACGTGTTCAGCCGGGAACACCGGATGCGGTACCGCGACAAGGTGCGCCGATGCCTCGACGCGTTCGCCCGGATGCTGGCCGAGGCGCCCTTCGACAACGGCGACGGGATGAGCGGGCTCGAGATCGAGCTCAACCTCGTCGACGAGCACTACGACCCGGCGCTGCGCAACCAGCGGGTGCTCGACGCCCTGGCCGACCCCGCGTTCGTGACCGAGCTCGGGCAGTTCAACATCGAGATCAACGTGCCGCCGCAGCGGCTGCTGGGCGACGGGCTCGCGCGGTTCGAGGCGCAGGTGCGGGAGAGCCTCAACGCGGCCGAGGAGCACGCGGCGCGGGTGGGCACCCGGCTGGCGATGATCGGCATCCTGCCCACGCTGCGCCGCGACCAGCTCACGCTGGACGTGTTGTCGGCCAATCCGCGCTTCGCCCTGCTCAACGAGCAGATATTCGCGGCCCGCGGCGAGGACCTGCTCATCGCCATCGACGGCGTCGAGCGCCTGCACGTGCGGTGCGACTCGATCGCGCCCGAGGCGGCGTGCACCAGCGTGCAGTTCCACCTGCAGGTTGCCCCGCAGCGCTTCGCCGCCTACTGGAACGCGGCCCAGGCCATCGCGGCCGTCCAGGTGGCGCTCGGGGCCAACGCGCCCTTCCTCTTCGGGCAGGAGCTGTGGCGGGAGACCCGCATCCCGCTGTTCGAGCAGGCGACCGACACCCGCGCGGAGGAGCTCAAGAGCCAGGGCGTGCGGCCGAGGGTCTGGTTCGGCGAGCGATGGATCACGTCCATCTTCGACCTGTTCGAGGAGAACGTGCGGTACTTCCCGGCGCTCCTGCCCATCTGCGAGGACGAGGACCCGATCGCGACCCTGGACGCCGGCGGCACGCCGCGGCTGGGGGAGCTGCGGCTGCACAACGGCACGATCTACCGCTGGAACCGCCCCATCTACGACGTCGTCGACGGGCGCCCGCACGTGCGGGTGGAGAACCGGGTGCTGCCGGCCGGCCCGACCGTGGTCGACAGCATGGCCAACGCCGCCTTCTTCCTCGGGCTGGTCCACCGGCTGGCCGGCCAGGACCGTCCGGTGTGGACCCAGATGTCCTTCGGCGCCGCCGAGGAGAACTTCCACACGGCCGCCCGGCACGGCATCGACGCCCCGGTCTTCTGGCCCGGGCTGGGCTCGGTCCCGGTGACGGAGCTGGTCCTGCGCCGCCTTCTGCCCCTGGCCCACGAGGGCCTCGACGAGTGGGGCGTCGACCCGGCCCACCGCGACCGGCTGCTCGGCATCGTGGAGCAGCGCTGCCTGGCCCAGCGCAACGGCGCCACCTGGCTGGTCGAGGCCGCGCACGCGATCGAGGGCAACGGCCCGGTGCAGCGGGACGACACGATGCGCAAGCTGCTGCAGGAGTACCTTCCGAGGATGCACTCGAACGTCCCCGTCCACGAATGGTGAGCGGCCAGCTGGTCCTGGCCAAGGACGGCCCGATCGCCACCCTGACGATCGCCAACCCGGCCAAGCGCAACGCGATGACCGCCGCGATGTGGCGCGCCCTGCCGTCGCTGCTGACCCCGCTGGCCGAGGACCCGGCGGTGCGCGTGCTGATCCTGGCCGGCGCCGGCGGCACGTTCTGCGCCGGCGCCGACATCACCGAGGCCGCCGACGTGGCCCGCGCCGGCGACGCCAGCATCGCGGTCGCCGCCGAGGAGGCCCTGGCCGCCTTCCCGAAGCCCACCATCGCCCGCATCGACGGCTTCTGCGTGGGCGGCGGCTGCCAGCTGGCGGTCGCCTGCGACCTGCGCTTCGCCGCCGACGACAGCCGCTTCGGGGTGCCCCCGGCCAAGCTCGGCATCGTCTACCCGCCCTCGACCACCCGCCGTCTGTCCGCCCTCATCGGCCCGGCCCGGGCGAAGCTGCTGCTCTACACCGCGGAGCTGATCGACGCCGCCTCGGCCGAGCGCTTCGGCCTGGTCGACGCGGTGGTGCCCGCCGCCGATCTGGCCGCCGCGGTACATCGAACGGCCACCACGATCGCCGGCCGCTCCCTGCTGACGCAGCGCGCGGCGAAGGCGGTGCTGTCCGGGGCGGCGCCCCCGGCGCAGGACGAGGCGGAGCTGCAGGAGGGCATCACCGCCTTCCTGGAGCGCCGCGAGCCGGTCTTCGGCCCGCTCGCGTAACCGGCCGGGGCGACTGCCCGCCTTTCGCCGTCCGGCCCTCGACCCGGGCCCCTCGAAGGGCTCGATGTGTTCGACAGGCCCGGGCCTAGGCTGGAGAAATGATCTCCCGCTGGGCCGTGGTCGCCGGTGCGCTGGGCAGCGCGGGCCTGGCGGTGGCCGTCGCGGGGGCGCCGCTGTCGGCCTTCGTCTCCGAGTCGGGCGTGCCCGGCGCGCCGCACGCGGGGCTGTACGCGGCGAGCATGGTCCTGCTGGCCCTCTCGCTGGCGTTGCTCACACCGGCGCAACCCTTGAGGGCGGCGGCCGCGTGCTTCGGGCTGGCTGCGCCGCTGGCCGGGGTGGCGGCCGGCGTGCACTGCAGCCCGGGGTGCCCGCTGCCGCCGTACGAGACGCCGTCCGCCCGGGACCTCGTGCACGCGACCGGCGCGGTCGGCGCGCTCGGGCTCTGCGCGCTGGCGATGCTGCTGTGCGCCACGCTGCCCGCCGCCGGGCGCTTCTGGCGGCGGGCCGGCCGGATCGGGATCCTGGTGGCCTACCCGCCGCTGATCCTCTCGGCGGCGGGCATCCTCCTCGTCGGGCGCTCCCTCTTCACCGGGGTCACCGAGCGCCTGGCCCTGGCCGCGGTGTGCGCCTGGGTGGTGTTCAGTTCGGCAGCGGTACCTCGAACCAGTGCGCCTCCGGCCCCGGGTTCGCGGTGAAGTCGTACCGGACCCCGGGCTCGCCGATCGCCACGAGGCTGGCCGACCCGGAGCCGTAGAGCAGGCCGTCGAACTCCTTGCGGATCAGCAGCGGCCGCTCGGCCGCGCCGGTGAACTCGCCGCCGGAGAGCAGGGCGATCCAGTCCCCCCAGGCGGCCGCCGGGGCCAGCCCGGGCTTCGGGTCGGGGGTGCCGGCCGCGCGCAGCGGGGCGAACTCGTTGACGTCGATCCCCTGGTTGACGATCACGTGGTCGCCGGGCGGCAGCACCCGGTGCGTGACCGTCGTGCCGTCCCAGGAGGTGACCGCTACCTCGGTCGGATCGGCCCGCACCAGATGGAACGCGTCGAAGGCGCGCAGCACCTCGTCGTCCGGCGGGTAGGGGGACAGCGGCAGCGACCCGCGGGTGGGGCGATCGCCGGCCGGTGGCAGCGCCGGGGAGCCGTTGAGCAGCGCCGTCACGCTCGGGCGGGCCGGGTCCACGGCCAGCCAGGTGCCGCCGGCGGTGCCGTCGCGGCCGCCGAAGCGGCCCGGCCAGTGCTCGGCGGGGGGCTCCCAGGGGCGGCCCAGGTACTCGTCGCGGACGGCGGCGAGCAGCACGGGCCAGGTGGCGTCGGGGTCGAACCGGAGGAGCACGGTGCACATGGACCGAACGTTATGCCCCTCCCAACTGCGGGATACGCGCGGTCAGCCAATCCGCGAAATCGTCGGCCGGCAGCGGCTTGGAGATGAAGTACCCCTGGACCAGGTTGCACCCCTCCTGCCGCAGGTGGAGCAGGGTCTGCTCGTCCTCGACCCCCTCGGCGACCACCATGAGGTCCAGGGCGTGGCCGAGCTGGACGGCCGAGCGGACCACCGCCCGGTCGCGGTGGTCGACGGCGATGCGCTGCACGAAGGAGCGGTCGATCTTCATCTCGTGGATGGGCAGCTTGCGCAGGCGGCCCAGCGACGAGTACCCGGTGCCGAAGTCGTCGATGGCGAGCTTCACCCCGAGCGCGTGCAGCCGGTCGAGGATGACCAGCGCACCGGTCGGGTCGGCCATGATGCTGCTCTCGGTGATCTCCAGGGTCAGCGCGCTGGCCGGCACGCCCGCCTGGCCGAGGAGCCGGGCCACGATGTCCGGCAGGTCGGACTCCTGCAGGCTGTTGGGCGAGAGGTTGACCGCGACGTGGATGTCGTGGCCCATCCGCCGCCAGGTCGCGCACCGGCGCAGCGACACCTCGAGCACGTGCAGGGTCAGCGGGCGGATCAGCCCGGAGTGCTCGGCCAGCGGGATGAACTCGTCCGGCGGCACGAACCCGTGGGCCGGGTGGTGCCAGCGGGCCAGGGCCTCGGCCCCGACGACCAGGCCGGTGGCGGTCTCGATCTTGGGCTGGAAGACGACCACGATGTCGTGGCGCTGGATCGACTCCCGCAGGTCGGCCACCATGGCCAGGCGGCGCGGGCTGTTGCGGTCGTCGTCGCTGGTGTAGACGCGCACGCCGGCGTGGGTGGTCTTGGCCACGTACATCGCCACGTCGGCCCGCTGGATCAGCGTCTTGGCGTCGTGGCCGTGCTCGGGTGCCAGCGCCACGCCGATGCTGACCCGCGCGTTGAGCCGCAGGTCCCCGATCGGGATGGGCTGCTCCATGGCGGCGTCGAGGTCGTCGCCGACGGCCAGAGCGGCCTCCTGGGTCCGGATGTGCGGCAGCAGTACCGCGAACTCGTCCCCGCCCAGCCGGGCCACGGTGCCCCGGCCGTCCAGCCGCTCCTGCAGCCGCTCGCCGACCTGCCGCAGCAGCTGGTCGCCGACGTCGTGGCCGAGCGCGTCGTTGATCTCCTTGAACCGGTCCAGGTCCATGAGCAGCATTGCCAGCGGGGTGCCGGCGGCCCGCAGCTCGTCGACGAGCGCGGAGAAGCGCTGCCGGTTCGGCAGGCCGGTGAGCGGGTCGTAGCGGGCCAGCCGCTCGTTCTGGGCCACCTCCCGGCGCAGCTCGTCGAGCAGCCGGGCCTTGGCCAGCGACACGCTGGCGTGGTTGGCCAGCGCCTGGAACAGCCGCAGCTGCTGCTCGCCGAAGGTCGGGATGTCGGCGAGGCTGTCGGCCACCAGCAGCACGCCGGCGGCGCCGTCGCTCAGCGGCACCGGGACCGCGATCCCGTCCTCGATCGAGCCGATCATCCGGCTGCCCTTCGGCACGAGCACGGGCACGCCGGTGCGGGCCGGCTGCCACCAGGCGGTCTCGGGCAGCGCGTCGACGGTGCTGACGTCGAGGTGGCGCCGGCCGTGCATGCGCAGCCGCACGTGGGTGCCGTCGGGGTTGGGCACGATCAGCTCGGCCCGCTCGGCCCGCAGCTGGTCGCGGGCCTGCTCCAGGACGATCCGGGCCACGCCGCCGGTGTCGAGCGGCCCGTCGAGCGCCCGGGTGAAGGCGTAGAGCTCCTCGACCTGCTGGTGGCCCTGGCTCTGCTGGACGAAGGCGCGGTAGGCGCGGTACGTCACCGCGGAGACGATCGTCAGCAGCACGACGGCCCGCGGGTCCCGCTCGATGGCCAGCGCGCTGACGATGCCGATGCTCGTGGTGATGGCGACCAGCGGCATGCCGTGCAGGGCGCTGGGCAGGCGCTTCCACTCGCCGGGGTCGTCGTGCAGGGCGATCGCGGCGGTGACCAGGACGGCGGCGATCGCGTCCGACGCCAGCATGACGATCAGGAGGAGGAGCCACCCCTTCGGGCCGCTGGGCGGCGTCGGCCCGGACAGGGCGCGCAGCAGCACGGTCGAGGCCGTGGTCTGCACCCCGAGGAGGGCGACGTTGAAGCCGAGCTTCACGCCGCGCTGACCGCGCAGGCCGGCCAGGCCGATCACGCCGCCGATGAGGCGCACGCAGAGCAGCAGGGTCGGGTCGACGGACAGCAGCCCGAGGACCATCGGGATCTCGCTGAGGCTCATCGCGTGGCCGCCGCGGCGCACGCGCACGTGCACTGCGAAGCCCTCGGTCAGGGCGAACGCCACCAGGAGGATCGCCAGCGGCACCCGATCCGGGTCGGCCGGCAGGCCCACACCGCGGATGCGCAGCGCATGGGCCACGATGGTCGCGACGCCCAGCCAGAGGCTGAGCATCGCGACCCGGGCGTCCGGGCGACTCCACCCACGTGCTTTCGTCATCTTTGCCCTGTTGTGTGCGCGACTCGTCGTGGTTGTACCGCTAGTCCCAGGAGGAGGACGACCAGTAGCTCCCACTCCAAGTTCGGCCGCTCCACGTGGTTCCTGACCAAGTTCGCCCGCTCCATGTGCGGCCGTCCCATGTCGCGCCGCTCCAGGTGCGCCCGCTCCACGTGCGGCCGTCCCAGTTGGTGCCCGACCAGTTCACCGCCGCCCACTGCTTGCCGCCGAGCGACGTCTGGTTCAGGGTCGTGCCGGTCCAGGCCGCGCCGTTCCAGGTGCCGCAGGTCCACGCGGTGCCGGCGGTGGCCGCCTTCGCCCAGGTGGTGCCGTTCCACGCCTTGCCCATGATGTCCTTCTCGCCGGTGAGCATCACGCCGCTGGCCGGGTCGGCCACGTGGGCGGTGCCCCGCGAGGCCTCCAGCGTGCCGGTGCCGGTCGAGGCCGCCCAGGTCTGGGTGTAGGCCGCGGCCGGGGTGGGCGCCTCGATCGCCTTCTTGATGTTCAGCTCGCCCGCGCCCTTGCCGAGGGCGTCGGCCTTGGGCATGGCGTCCGCGGTGCTCGTGAGCAGCTTCTTCACCTGGTCCGGGGTGAGCGACGGGCGTTGCTGCAGCAGCAGCGCGGCCGCGCCGGAGGTGATGGCGGCGGCCTGGGAGCTGCCGCTGCCCCGGAAGTAGCGGCCCGTGGCGTCGCCCGGGACCAGCCCCGTGGGGTAGTTCACGTCGACGTACGAGCCGGGGTCGCGCAGGCCGACGATCGAGCGCCCGGGGGCGGTCAGGTCGACGGGGCGGGTGGCGTTGCCGCGGCTGCTGAAGTCGGCCACGACGTCGTCGTTGCGGGTGTCGGTGCCCTTCGAGTCGGCCGCGCCGACCGCGATGACGTACGGGTTGGCCGCCGGCATCGACAGCGTGCCGCGGGTCGTGCCGTCGTTGCCGCCGGACACCACCACGGTGATGCCCTTCTTCCAGGCCGACTCGACCGCGTGGGAGAGCGGGTCGAGCTTCTCGTCCTGGTCGGAGTCGGTGCCGAAGGACAGGTTCAGCACCTTGATGTTGAGGGCGGCGTCGTTGCGGTGGGTCACCACCCAGTCGATCGCGGCGATCACCTGGGACACGTCGGTCGCCCCGTCCGCGGCGGCCACCTTCACGTTGATCAGCGTGGCGGTCGGGGCCATGCCGGTGAAGTTGCCCGGATCGGAGACGGTGGACAGGTTGGTGCCCGCGTCGCGGCCCGCGATCAGGCCGGCCATGTGCGTGCCGTGGCCGAAGGTGTCGGCGTAGCGCAGGTTGGCCGCCTGCGACTCGAAGGACAGGTCCGGCCCGTTGATGATGCGGGTGGTGTCGTTGAGGCCGGCGACCGGCGCGACGCCGGAGTCGATCAGGGCCACGCCCACGCCCTGGCCGCCGATCGGGCGCCCGAAGGCGTCGGTCTTCTTCCACACGTCCAGCGCGCCGGTCGTGCGCACGACGCTGAACATCGAGTTGGCGTCGCCGTCCGCGCGCCAGCTCGCCGCTTCGAGCCCTACCTTCCCGTCGACGGTCACGCCCCGCACGCCGGGCGCGGCCTTCAGTGCTGCGATCTGGTTGTTCGGCAGCTCTGCCACGAATCCGTCCACGACGGGCAGCGGCGTGCCGACCGTGCCGCCGGCGCGGGTGACCGCGCGGGCGGCGGCGTCAGCGTCGCGGTACTCGACGATGACGCGGGTCGGATCGGCGCTGGTTGCCGCCGGCGTGGCTGCGACCGCCGGCACGCCCGGCACGACCGCGCCGGCCGCGATCGCGACGATCGCGGCCGAGGCGGTGCCCAGTGCGGTCCGGTATCTCCTCGGCATGCGGGCCCCTTCCATGGGTCGATGACTCGCCGTGATCCATGGTTGGGCAGCCGGTAGCGTCGCGTTGTCAACAGGTTGGTCAGTCTTCGCGCACAGTGCTCAAGCTTCTGGGGGTACCGCCGTCTTTGCCCGTTTGATCGCCCCGGGGCCGGGCTGCGGGATCACGTCCCGGGGTGGAAGGTCGGCGTGGCCGTGCGTGCAGGCCAGCACGGCGTGCACCTCGGCGCCGCAGCCGCGGTGCACGGTCTGCAGCGGGGGGCCGCCCGGATCGGCCAGGTACCGGTCGCCCCACTCGCGCACGGCGACGATCAGCGGGTAGAGGTCGAACCCCTTCTCGGTCAGCCGGTACTCGTCCCGGGCCCGGGCGCCGGGCTCGCGGTAGGGGACCCGGCGCAGGATGCCGTTGTCGACCAGCAGGGCGAGCCGGTTGGTGAGCACCTGGCGGGGGATGCCAGTGCGCTCGCGCATGTCGTCGAAGCGGAACACGCCGTTGAAGACCTCGCGCAGCACGACGATCGTCCACCGCTCGCCGAGGATCGCCATCGCCCGGCCGATCGTGCAGTTCTCGACCGACCACTCGAGTGCCCTGGGTCTCATGCTGTCAGGCTAACGCCGTGCTGGGTCTTATTGACAGATTCAGCTCGCGCCGCGAGGCTGGGTCCATGACGCAGACCGAGGCGGACCTCCGCTCCCGCACGTTCACCTGGTCCGACCCGATGCTCAACGCGGCGGAGATCGGCCGGCGGGGCGGGCTGGAACTGCTGCAGGCGATGTCGCGCGGCGAACTGCCGGCCCCGCCGATCATGCACCTGCTCGGCACCGGCCGGCTGGAGGCCGAGGAGGGGAGGGTCGTGGTGACGCTGGAGCCCCAGGAGTACCACTACAACCCCCTCGGCAGCGTGCACGGCGGGGTGCTGTCGACGCTGCTG
The DNA here is from genome assembly GCF_040682015.1 of Dactylosporangium sp. NPDC051485. Taxonomy (NCBI): domain Bacteria; kingdom Bacillati; phylum Actinomycetota; class Actinomycetes; order Micromonosporales; family Micromonosporaceae; genus Dactylosporangium; species Dactylosporangium sp. NPDC051485. The sequence continues at coordinate 24,885 of NZ_JBFAZW010000060.1, read as the reverse complement.
GACACCGCCACGGGCTGCGCGGTGCACTCGACCCTTCCCGCCGGCGTGGGGTACACCACCCTGGACCTGACCTCGAAGTTCCTGCGCCCGGCCTCGATCGCCTCGGGCATGCTCACCTGCGTCGGCACGATCATCTCCAAGGGCCGCCGGACGGCCCTCGCCCAGGCGCAGATCACCGACGCCCGCGGCGGCCTGGTTGCCCACGCCACCTCCACCTGCATGCTCTTTGAGATGGGCTAAGGGTTCACAGGCGGCGCACAGCCTCGGTTGAACGGGCCGGAAGGGTTGCGGCGCACCTTGATGGTCATGACGACCACGCTGACCCCTCCGGCCGCGCCCCCGGCCGATCCGCAGCAGGCCGAGGCGCGCCGAAGCGGCGGCGATCCGGTCTGGACGCGCCCGGCGCTCGCGCTGCTGCTGCTCGCCACCGGCGTGCTGTACCTGTGGAACCTGAGCGCCTCCGGCTGGGGCAACGCCTTCTACGCGGCGGCCGCCCAGGCCGGCGGCGAGAGCTGGAAGGCGTGGTTCTTCGGCTCCTCGGACGCCTCGAACTTCATCACGGTCGACAAGACGCCGGCCGCGCTGTGGATCACCGGCCTGGCGGTGCGCCTCTTCGGGCTCAGCTCGTGGAGCATCCTCGCCCCGCAGGCGCTGATCGGGGTGGCGACGGTCTGGCTGCTGTACCTCACCGTCAAGCGCTGGCACGGACCGCTGGCCGGCCTGCTCGCCGGGGCCGTGCTCGCCACCACGCCGGTGGCCACGCTGATGTTCCGCTTCAACAACCCCGACGCGCTGCTGATGCTCCTGCTGGTCGCGGGCGCCTTCGGCACGCTGCGCGCCATCGAGCGCGGCAGCACCTGGTGGCTCGTCTTCGCCGGTGGCGCGGTCGGCTTCGGCTTCCTCACCAAGATGCTCCAGGCCCTGCTCGTCGTGCCCGCGTTCGGCCTGGCCTACCTGCTCTTCGCCCCGACCGGCTGGGCGCGCCGGCTGGCGCAGCTGCTCGTCGCCGGGGCCGCGGTGATCGTCTCGGCCGGCTGGTGGGTGGCGATCGTGTCGCTGACCCCGGCGTCCTGGCGGCCCTACGTCGGCGGCTCGCAGGCCAACTCGATCCTCGAGCTGACCCTGGGGTACAACGGCTTCGGCCGGCTGACCGGCAACGAGACCGGCAGCGTGGGCGGGGGCGGCCGCAACGGCGGCGGCTGGGGCGCGACCGGCTGGTCCCGCCTGCTGGACGGGCAGACCGGCGGGCAGGCCTCCTGGCTGCTGCCGGCGGCCCTCATCCTGACCGTGGCCGGGCTGGTCTGGTCCACGCGCCGGGCCGCCTACGTGCTGTGGGGCGGCTGGCTGGTCACCACCGCCGTGGTCTTCAGCTCCATGCAGGGCATCTTCCACGACTACTACACGGTGGCCCTGGCCCCGGCGATCGGCGCGCTGGCCGGCATGGGCGCGGCCACGCTCTGGCGGCGGCGGTCGGACCTCTACGCCCTGCTGGTCCTCGGCGGCAGCGTCGCGATCACGGCGGTGTGGTCGTACATCCTGCTGGACCGGGCCAGCGCCTTGCACCCCTGGCTGAGGGTGGCGGTGCTGGCCACCGGCGGCCTGGGCGCGGCCGGCCTGCTGCTCAGCCAGCAGCTGACCCGCCACCTGCGCCTGGCCGCGGTGGCGCTCGCCCTTTTCGCCGTGCTCGGCGGGCCGGTCGCGTACTCGCTCAACACGGCGGCGACGCCGCACACCGGCTCGATCGTCACCGCCGGCCCGGCGGTCGCGGGCGGCATGGGCGGCGGCGGTCGCTTCGGCGGCGGGATGCCCCCGACCGGCGGCTTCGGCGGCCGCCCGGGCGGTGGCATGGGCGGCCCGGGCATGGGCGGCCTAGGCCTGGGCGGTGGTGGCATGGGCGGCCTGCTCGACGCCACGACGCCGAGCTCCGAGGTGGTCGCGGCGCTGCGGGCGGACAGCTCGAAGTACACCTGGGTGGCCGCGGCGGTCGGGTCCAACAACGCCTCGGGCTACCAGCTGGCCACCGAGCTGCCGGTGATGGCGATCGGCGGGTTCAACGGCAGCGACCCGGCGCCGAGCCTGGCGCGGTTCCAGCAGTACGTCCAGGAAGGCAGGATCCACTACTTCATCGGCGGGTCGGGGCTCGGCGGGCGCAGCAACGGCGGCAGCAGCGTGAGCGCCGAGATCGCGTCCTGGGTGGAGGCCAACTACACGGCCCAGACCGTTGGCAACACCACCCTGTACGACCTGACCGCCTGACGCGCCCCATCCGGATGGGCGGCCCTCTTCGGGGGCCGCCCATCCGCGCATCCGGACTCACAGGCCCGGCACAGGTTGGCCGCAAGGTTCCGGAAGCTCCGGACCCGACCGTTGTGCCCATGAGCATTGGGACGCTTCCTCGCACCAGCGGCGCCGGCAGCCGGAACGCCTGCGCCGTGCTCGACGTCGTCATCCCGGTCCACAACGAGCAGGCCGATCTCGGCCCGTGCGTGCGCCGCCTGTACCGGCACCTGAGCGAGAGCTTCCCGTACCCCTTCCGGATCACCGTCGCCGACAACGCCAGCACCGACGAGACCCCCGCGGTCGCGGCCGCGCTGAGCGTCGAGCTGCCCGGCGTGGAGGTCCTGCGGCTGGCCGAGAAGGGCCGCGGGCGGGCGCTGAAGCGGGCCTGGACGGCGTCGGACGCCCGGGTGCTCGCGTACATGGACGTCGACCTCAGCACCGACCTCAACGCCCTGCTGCCGCTGGTCGCGCCGCTGCTGTCCGGGCACTCCGACGTCTCCATCGGCAGCCGACTGGCCCGCGGCTCCCGGGTGGTCCGCGGCCCCAAGCGCGAGTTCATCTCGCGCAGTTACAACCGCATCCTCCGTACCGCCCTGAGCGCCCGCTTCTCCGACGCCCAGTGCGGCTTCAAGGCGATCCGCCGGGACGTGGCCGAGCAGCTGCTGCCGCTGGTGGAGGACACCGGCTGGTTCTTCGACACCGAGCTGCTCGTCCTGGCCCAGCGGGCCGGCCTGCGCATCCACGAGGTGCCGGTCGACTGGATCGACGACCCCGACAGCCGGGTGGACATCGTGGCGACCGCGGTGGCGGACCTCAAGGGCATCGCCCGCCTGGGCCGCGCCCTGGTCACCGGCAAGCTGCCGCTGGCCGCGCTGCGCAGCCGCCTGGGCCGCGCCCCGCTCGTGGCGGGCGTGCCGGCGGGGATGCTGCCGCAGCTGCTGCGCTTCGCCGGGATCGGGATCCTCTCCACGGTGGCGTTCCTGGCCCTGTACGCCCTGCTGCGCCCGGCCGCCGGGGCCCAGGCGGCCAACTTCATCGCCCTGCTCAGCACGGCGATCGCCAACACGGCGCTCAACCGGCGGCTGACGTTCGCCATCCGCGGTACCGGCGGGGCAGTCAAACACCAGATCCAGGGGCTGCTGCTCTTCGCCCTGGGCCTGGCCCTGAACTCGGCCGCCCTGGGCCTGCTGAACCTCGCGTCCCCGGCCCACACGCACCTGGCCGAGATCGCGGTCCTGCTGGCGGCCAACGCCGTGACGACCCTGCTGCGCTTCGTCCTGATGCGCGCGTGGGTCTTCCGACGGGCTTGATCACGATATGTCGGGCGCTCCGCTAGCCCGACATATCGGATATTTCAACATTTAGCGGGCGCAGCGCGCGCCGGGCTGAGTGCGGACAAAAAGGTCAAGTCTGACGCGCCAGGGTCGCCCGTACGATACCGTCCAAAACGGTGAAAGCGGGATTTCTTCATGAAGTGCGCGACGGCGTCACGCCGCGCGCGGGTGCGCTGGTCCTCGCGGTGCTCGCCCTCCAGCTGGCCTTCATCGCCAGCTACATCGGGGCGTTGCACGAGCCGACCCCGCACCGGATTCCTGTGGCCGTCGCCGCGCCCCCGGAGGCGCTCGACGACCTGATCGGCAAGCTCGACCGGCTGCCGGGCGAGCCGCTGGACGCGCGCCCCGCGTTCAGCGAGGACGCCGCGCGCCGGATGATCGACGAGCGCGAGGTGTACGGGGCGTTCATCGTCTCCAACACCGACGCGACCGACCGGCTGATCATTGCCAGCGCCGCCGGGAGCAGCGTCGCCACGGCGCTGACCCAGATCGTGACGCCGCTGGAAGACGCCCAGGACCGCGCGTTCACGGTCGAGGACGCCAAGCCGGCCCCGCTCGGCGACGCCCGCGGCCTGTCGGGGTTCTACCTCGCGCTCGGGTGGGTCGTCGGCGGCTACCTCGTGGCGATCGCGGTGAGCACCAGCAAGGGCTCCCGGCCGGCCAACCCGCACCGGGCGCTGATCCGGCTGTTGTCCCTGGCCGCATACGCCGCGGTCGCCGGCGTCGGCGGCGCGCTCATCGCGGGCTCGCTCTTCGGCGCGCTGGACGGCCACCTGGTCCGGCTGTGGTGGTTCGGCGCGCTGCTGGTCTTCGCCTCGGGCTGCTGCACCATGGCCCTGCAGGCCGCCTTCGGCTTCGTCGGCACGGGCATGACCATCCTGCTGTTCGTGATCCTGGGCAGCCCGAGCGCGGGTGGTGCCTATCCGGCGCCGCTGCTGCCCGCGTTCTGGCGCGCGATCGGCCAGTGGCTCCCGCCGGGGCTGGGCACGGAGGCGATCCGCGGCATCGTGTACTTCGACGGCGTGGGGGTGCAGCGGGCGGCCATCATCCTCGGCGGGTACTCGCTCTTCGGCCTCGTCGGCACCCTGCTGGTCGCGCAGATCGCGCAGCCCCGGCAGATCGTCATACCGCCGAGCCAGGCGCTCGTGCCGGTGGGATCGTCAGCGACGATCAGCCGGTGAAGGGTTGAGGAAGCGCTCACAACATTCCTTGCCCGGCCAGCTACGCTCGCAGCGTGGACGACGCTGTGGACCGGCGCGGCGCGCTGGTGCAGGAGGCGGCCCGACGCTGGCGATCCCAGCTGATCGACCTCGGCGGGCGCAACACGCTGCTCTACTACCGCGACCTGCGGTCCGGCACGCTCGACCTGAGCGCCGCCGACCCGGTCTCCCTGCAGGCCCTGCTCGGCGGCCGTACCCTGCCGCTCGGCCACCTCTTTGCCGAGCGCGACGCGCACGCCGCCGCCATCAAGCGGGCCCGCACGATCCGCAACAAGGCACGGGAGCTGGCCGAGGAGCGCGGCATCGAGACGTGCTTCGCCGCCATCGGCAGCGCCACCTGGAGCCTGCCGCCCGGCGGCGGGGCCGCCCCGGCCGCGCCGGTGCTGCTGCGCTCGGCCCTGCTGCGGGCCCGCGGCGCGGCCGAGGACGACTTCGACCTCACGCTGCAGGGCGACCTGGAGCTCAACCCGACGCTGCTGCAGCTGCTGGAGGAGGACTTCGGCGTGCGGGTCGACGCCGACGAGCTCGAGGAGCTGGTGAGCTACACCGCCGGCTTCGACGCGCAGCCGCTGTACGACCGCCTGCTCAAGGAGACGTCCGGCCGGGTCCGCGGCTTCGCGATCAGCCCCCGCTTCGTGCTGGGCACCTTCTCCTACGCCAAGCTGCCCATGGTCACCGACCTGCGGGTGGCGGCCCGGGCCCTGGTCGAGCACGACGTCGTCGCGGCCATCGCCGGCGACCGCGACGCCCAAGCGGCGCTGCGCCCGGCCCCCGGCATCGCGCTGCGCGACCCGGACCGGATCCCGCCGGAGGACGAGTTCCTGGTCCTCGACGCCGACTCGTCGCAGCACTACGCGATCAACGCCGTCCTGGCCGGCCAGCACAGCGTGATCAAGGGCCCGCCCGGCACCGGCAAGAGCCAGACCATCGCCAACCTCATCGCCTCCCTGGTCGCCCGGGGCAAGCGGGTGCTCTTCGTGGCCGAGAAGCGGGCCGCGATCACCGCCGTCACCGACCGGCTGGCCCGCCGCGGGCTGGGCAACCTGGTGATGGACGTGCACGACGGCACCACCTCGCGGCGCAAGGTCGCGGCCGACCTCAAGGCCGCCTTCGACTCGGCCGCCCGCATCGCCCAGCCCGAGCTCGGCGTGCTGCACGAGACGCTGGCCGCCCGCCGCGCCGCGCTCAACGACCACGACGAGGCCATGCACCTGCCGCGCGAGCCGTGGGGCATCTCGGCGTTCCAGGCCCAGACCGAGATCATCCGGCTCGCCGGCGCGGTCGCGCCGATGCCCGAGGCGCGGCTGCGCGGCCCGGTGCTCGCCGCGCTCGACGCCGCCACCGCCCGGCGGGTCCGCGAGCAGCTGCGCGACTACGCCACGCTGGGCGGGTTCGCCCTCGACGGGCTGCGGTCGGGTTGGGTCGGCGCCGCCGTGCACTCCCCGGCCGACGCCGAGGCCGCCTTCGACCTGGCCGAGAAGCTGTCGACCCGGGCCCTGCCCGACGCCCGCCCGGCCCTGCGTTACGTGCAGGAGCACACCGGCCTTCGCGCCCCGGCCGACCTCGCCGGCTGGCGCTCCCTCTTCGCGCTGCTCGACGCGGTCGCCGCCACCCTCGCGCACTTCCACGAGGAGGTGTTCCGGACCGACCTCGCCGAGTACATCGCCGCGGCCGCCGACGCCGGCTGGCGCCGCGCGCACGCCGGCCAGCCCGGCACTGAACTCGGCTGGTGGGCCCGGCGGCGCATGCGCAAGCAGGCCGCGCAGCTGTGGCGCGGCCCCGGGACCCCGAGCCGTCCGCAGCTGTTCGCCGGCCTGCAGGGCGCGCTCACCCAGCGCCAGGAGTGGGCCCGGCTCGCGACCGGCGGCGGCACCCCGCGGCTGCCCGCCGAGCTGGCCCGCGCCCGCGCCGCGTTCGACCAGCTCGACGCGCAGGTGCAACAGCTGCAGCGGTACTGCCCCCAGCTCCCGATGGCCGGCATGGACCTCGACCGGCTGGGCCGCCTCGCGACCGCCCTGGCCGCCGACGAGCGCACCCTGCGCCGCATCCCGCGCCTCAACGAGCTGGCCGCCGGGTTCGCCTCCTTCGGCCTCGACCCGCTGCTGGCGGACCTGCGGGCCCGCCGGCCCGACGCCGACGGGGCGGCCGCCGTCTTCGACGCCTGCTGGCACGCCTCGATCCTGCAGCACCTCAACTTCACCGACCCGCGGGTCGGCGCCTTCGACGGCCCGCTGCACGCCCGCAACGTCGCCGAGTTCCGCGACGCCGACCGCCGCCACATCGACGCCACCGCCACCCGGGTGCTGCGCGCGGTGGCCGAGCACATCACGCGGACCCGCGACGAGTACCCCGACGAGAGCCGCCTGGTCGAGCACCAGGCCAACCTCAAGCGCCGCCACCTGCCGATCCGCCAGCTCTTCGCGACCGCCCCGCACATGCTCACCGCCCTGCGCCCGTGCTGGGCGATGAGCCCCCTGGTCGTCTCCCAGCTGCTGCCGCCGCAGGCCGGCCTCTTCGACGTGGTCGTCTTCGACGAGGCGAGCCAGGTCACCCCGGCCGACGCCGTGCCGGCGCTGCTGCGCGGCCGCCAGATCGTCGTGGCCGGCGACGAGCACCAGCTCCCGCCGACGTCGTTCTTCACCGCGGCCGAGGAGGGCACCGGCGCCGACCCGCTCGGCGTCAACGCCGACGGCTCGATCGACCTGTCGCTGACCTCCGGCTACGAGTCGATCCTGGACGTGCTGACCGCGCTGCTGCCCGGCTACCTGCTGCGCTGGCACTACCGCAGCCAGGACGACCGGCTGATCGGCTTCTCCAACGCGCACATCTACGACGGCTCGCTGGTCACCTTCCCGGGCGTGGCCGGCGTCGGCACCGTGCAGCATGTGCATGTCCCGTTCGTCCCCGGCGACGCCGCCGCCGGCGAGGAGGCGACCGACTCGGTCACGGCCGAGGTCCAGCGGGTGGTCGAGCTGATCCTGCGGCACGCCCAGATGCGCCCCAACGAGTCGCTCGGCGTGATCACGATGGGCATCACCCACGCCGAGCGCATCGACCTCGCCCTGCGCAAGGCCCTCGCCGCCCGCCCCGATCTGCACCCGTTCTTCGCCGAGACCACCGCCGCGGCAAAGCACCCGGAGCCGTTCTTCGTCAAGAATCTCGAACGGGTCCAGGGCGACGAGCGCGACGCCGTCATCCTTTCCATCGGGTACGGCAAGAACTCGGCCGGGCGGTTGCTGTACCGCTTCGGTCCATTGCTGCTCCCGGGTGGCGAACGTCGCCTCAACGTCGCCGTGACGCGGGCCCGCCGCCGGATGACCCTGGTCAGCTCGTTCACCGCGGCCGACATGGACCCGGCCCGCACCACGGCCGACGGGGTGCGCCTGCTGCGGGCCTATCTCGAGTACGCCGAATCGGGCGGCACGGCCCTGACCGGCCCCGCCTCCGCGTTCTCCCAGCTCAACCCCTTCGAGCAGGACGTCCGCGACCGCCTGGCGGCCGCCGGCATCCCGGTCCTCCCGCAGTTCGGCACGGCCGGCTACCGCATCGACTTCGCCTGCGCCCACCCGAGCATCCCCGACGAGATGGTCCTGGCCATCGAGACCGACGGCGCCTCGTACCACTCGGCCAGCACCGCCCGCGACCGCGACCGCCTGCGCCAGGAGCAGCTGGAGCGGCTGGGCTGGCGCTTCCACCGCATCTGGTCGACCGACTGGTTCGCCGACCCGGTGGCCGAGACCTCCCGCGCCCGGGCCGCCTACGACGAGGCGGTCGCCTCGGCGGACGCCCGCCGCACCGACGAGCCCACGGTGGTGCTGAACCTGGCCGCGGACGAACCGGAGCCGGTGGACTCCCGCCCGCTGCCCCGCCCGGCGCTGACCCCCGGCCGCCCGATCGGCGAGTACCCGCGCCAGCTCCTCGTCGACCTCATCCGCTGGATCGAGTCCGACACCCTGCTGCGCACGGAGGAGCAGGTCGTCGAGGAGGCGCGCAAGCAGCTGGGCTTCAAGCGCGGCGGCTCCCGCATCAACGCCGCCCTCATGGACGCGCTGCACGAGGCCCGCGACGAACAGCGCCCGGAACCGGCCTAAACGAAGGCGGTCCCCAGCCAGACGGTGACGGCGGCGGCCGCGAGCAGCCCGATGTTGAGCCCGATGAGCCGCCCTTCCCCGCGCGAGAGGTGCACCGCGATCCCGCCCACCTGCACGAGCACCAGCCCGGCGGCCGCCGCGATCGCCAGCCCGGCCGCGATTCCGGTCAGCGGCGGCAGGATGAGCCCGATCGCCCCGAGGATCTCCAGCGTCCCGATGACCCGCACCAGCGGCATCGGCACGGTGTCGACCCACCCCATCATCGGCTGCAACCGCTCCTTGCTCTGCGCGACCTTCTTGCCGCCCGCATAGAGGTAGAACAGTGCCAGCAGCCCGGCCAGAATCCAGAACGCAACCTTCACAGCGCCTCCTACCAGGACCCTTACCTTTCGTAAGGGACCCCATGATGCGTCACTATCGAGGGGCCTACAAAAGGCACACGCGTGTGCCTGACGCACAGGGAGCGCCATGTCGCAGTACGAACACCTCTGCATGATCCGAGGGGACGGCGGCCACACGCTGCGCCAGATCCTGGAGCAGATCTGCAACAAGTGGACCCTGCTGGTGGTCGCCACCCTGGACCAGCAGACGCTGCGCTTCACCGATCTCCACCAGCGGGTCCCGGGCATCTCCCAGCGCATGCTGACCCTGACCCTGCGCAACCTGGAGCGCGACGGCCTGGTCGCCCGTGAGGTCCACGCCGAGGTCCCGCCGAGGGTGGAGTACACCCTGACCCCCACGGGCCGAAGCCTCCTGGGCCCCGCGCTGGCCCTGGCCGGCTGGGCCATGGAGCACGTCCCACATATCGAGGAAAGTCGCGCCGCCTACGAGCGCCGCAGGGCATGATCTCGGCGTGAATCAACGGGGAGCACTGATCGGGTGCCTGGTCTTCGTGGCCGCGAGCACCGGCCTGCTGCTCGCGGACGGCGACCTCTCCGACAAGATCGCCGGCGGGATGGGCATCGCCTTCTTCGGCCCGGGCGCCGTGCTCATCGCCGCCGACATGCGCGGCAAACTCCGCAAGCCACCCCCGGCCGAGGAACGCCGCGACGACTGGTTCCCCTCCGAGGACGACGAGTTCACGGAGTTCGAGGCCGCCATGGTGCAGGGCCTGCGCGAGGGCGCCCGCCACCTCCCGGCCGGCGGCGCGCGCAGCGAGGTCTTCCGCAACGATGAGGACGGCTCGGTGGTGGCGATGGTCTCCCTGCGCGACCAGGCCGAGCTCCTGTGCGTCGGCCTGCACCTGCTCAACGGCCGCCTGCGCGGCGACGAGCTGGACAGCCACACCAACCTCCCATCGGCGGAGCCGACCCCGCTGGCCATGCCCGAGCCCCCCGTCCACGACGAGATCGGCTCCCCGCTGGCCTGGCTGGAGTCCCTGCTCCGCCGCCCGGTCGAGCTGCTGGTGTGGCGGCACAACGGCATCCCGTACGCCGCCCGCTACCAGTTCACCGACACGACCGAGGGCCTGGTCGAGGCCTTCGCCGAGGACTGGGCCCCGCCGGGCCTGTTCGACCGCCTGCGGCGCGAAGGCGGAACCCGCGGCAAGGGCCTGAGCTGGGTCCGCACCGCCGCCCTGCCCGCCCCCGACGTGGTGCTCCCCGTGCGGGTCGACGGCAGCGCGTACGAGACCCGGCGGCTGCCGAACTTCCTGTGGTACCAGTGCCCGTTCGAGCGTCGCCGCCCAGCCTGGAGAGGGTGACCGGGGCGGCGGCCGCCGCGCTCCCTCGTCCGGTCATGAAACGTTTCATGCGTGCAACTTGCGCTCAGTACGGCGGGACGGGCGTCAATGTGCGACGGGCGGCCGCCCGGGCCAAAACCGGCAAACGCCGTACGGCGGGCCCCGGCGGTTTGCAAGATGGGCTCTGGAGGTGGAATGCCCGGAATGCTGCTTGTCATCGGCGGCGCGGAGAGCCATGACCCCGGCGATGACGAGATCCTCGAGCGCTTCGTGCTGCTCGCCGGCGGGGCCGATGCGCACCTCGTCGTCATCGCCACGGCCAGCCTCAGCCCGGCCGATCGGGAGAAGGAGTACGCCGAGGTCTTCCACCGGCTCGGCGCCGGCCGGGTCACGCCCCTGCGGCTCGAGTCGCGCGAGGACGCCAACAGCGACCTCGCCATGGCCGCCATCGAGCGGGCCACCGGCGTCTTCTTCACCGGCGGCGACCAGCTGCGGATCACCACCGTGGTCGGCGGCTCCCGGGTGGACTCGGCGCTGCACGCGCGGCTGGCCGAGGGCATGATCCTGGCCGGTACCAGCGCGGGCGCCACGATGATGTCGAGCACCATGATCCTCGGCGGCAGCCTCGCCTCGGTGAGCACCACCAGCGTGCACACCGGGCCGGGCATGGAGTTCCTGCCCAGCGTGCTCATCGACATGCACTTCGCCGAGCGCGGGCGGCTCAACCGGCTGCTCAGCGCCGTCGCGATGTTCCCCCACGAGTTGGGCCTCGGCATCGACGAGAACACCGCGATCCTCGTCAAGGGTGACGTCTTCGAGGTGCTCGGGCGGGGCACCGTCACCGTGATCGACGCCGGGAAGGCCATCGACATCAGCTGCGCCTCGGCCGAGGCGGGCGGCCCGATCGCCCTGTGGGGCGCCCAACTGCACGTCCTGCCGGCCGGGCACCGGTTCAACCTGACCGACCGGTCGCCGATGAGGAGAGCGGAAGAGGATCATGCGGATTGAGAGCAGCCGGCGGTTGCGGGGACCCAACCGGTACCTCGCGCGCCCCGTCCAGGTCACCCAGGTCCGGCTGGACGGGTTGACCGGCCGCGAGACCTGCGACTTCCCGGGCCTGCCGGAGCGGCTGCTGGGCCTGCTGCCGGGCCTGGCCGAGCACCACTGCGCGGCCGGGGCGCCCGGTGGCTTCGTCAAGCGGCTGTACGGCGGCACCTACTTCGGCCACACCGCCGAGCACATCGCGATCGAGCTGTCCAACCTGATCGGCCGCACGGTCAGCTTCGGCCGCACGGTCGGCACCTCCGACCCGTCGGTCTTCGACGTGATCATGGAGTGCCCGCTCGACGAGCCGTACGACTCGGAGATGTCCGAACTGCTGCTGAGGGCGGCGATCGAGTTGGTGCTGCCGCTCACCCGCGACGAGCCGTCCTCGGTGCCCGACCTGACCGGGGTGCGGCGGCAGTACGAGCGGGAGAAGCCCGGGCCGAGCACCGAGGCGATCGCCCGGGCGGCCCGCGAGCGGGGCATTCCGGTCGAGCGGATCAGCGACCTCAGCCTGCTGCGCCTCGGCTACGGCCGGCACCGGCGCCTGGTCTGGGCCGCCCTCACCGACCAGACCTCGGCGATCGGCGTGGACATCGCCGGCGACAAGGAGCTGACCCGCGGCCTGCTGGGGGAGGCCGGCATCCCGGTGGCCGACGGCGGCGCGGCCGACTCGGTGGAGGAGGCCCTCGCGCTCTTCGACGAGCTCGGCCCGCCCGTCGTGGTGAAGCCCCGCGGCGGCCGTCAGGGTAGGCACGTGTACCTCGGCCTCGACACCGAGGACGCGGTGCGCGCCGCCTACGCGGCGGCGGCCGCCGACGGCGGCGGGGTGGTCGTCGAGCGCCAGCTCGACGGGTGCGACTACCGCGTGCTGACCGTCGGCGGCGAGATCGTGGCCGCCGCCGAGCGGGTCGCCGCGCATGTGATCGGCGATGGCCGCACCGACGTCGCCGGCCTGGTCGAGCGGGCCAACGAGGACCCGCGCCGGGGCGCCGGGCACGACCGGGCGCTCACCCGGCTGGCGGTCGACGCGGTCGCCGAGACGCTGCTGCGCCGGCAGGGGCTGACCCTGCGCGACGTGCCCGAACCCGGCCGCACGGTCTGGCTGCGCGACAACGCCAACCTCTCCACCGGCGGCACCAGCGTCGACGTCACCCGGCGGGTGCACCCGTCGGTGGCCGACCTGTGCCGGCGGGTGGCCGGCCTGGTCGGGCTGGACATCGCCGGCATCGACCTGCGCCTGCCCGACATTGCCGCCGAGCTGCCGCTGGGCCGCGGCGGCGTGATCGAGGTCAACGCCGCCCCCGGCCTGCGCATGCACCTGGAGCAGCACGACGTCGGCGCGGCCATCGTCGACGCGCTGTACCCGGCCGGCGCACCGTCACGGATCCCGGTCGTGGCCATCACCGGCACCAACGGCAAGACCACGGTGGCCCGGCTGACCACCCACCTGCTCGCCGGGGCCGGCCTGCGGGTCGGCGTGACCACCACCGACGGGGTCGTGGTCGGCGGGCGGCTGGTGCAGCGGGCCGACGCCACCGGCCCGCGCTCGGCCCAGATCGTGCTCGGCGACCCGACGATCGACGCGGCCGTGCTGGAGACCGCGCGCGGCGGCCTGCTGCGCCAGGGCCTGGGGTACGACTGGAGCGACGTCGGCGTCATCACCAACCTCTCCAGCGATCATCTCGGCCAGGACGGCATCGAGAGCATCGAGGACCTCGTCGACGTCAAGTCGGTCGTGGCCGAGCGGGTCCGGGAGGGCGGCGCGGTCGTGCTCAACGCCGACGACCCGCGCAGCCGCGAGCTCGACTTCCCCGGACGCGAGATCATCTGGTGCTCCCTCGACCCGCGCAACCCGCTGGTCCGCCGGCACTGGGACTCCGGCGGCCGGGCCTACCTGCTGGCCGACGGCTGGCTGGTCGAGCTGGCCGGCCGCCGCTGGGTGCCGCTGCTGGCCGCGCACGAGCTCGGCGGCGGCTTCGGCGGTGCGGCCCGGCACCTGGTGGCCAACGCCCTGGCCGCCACCGCGGCCGCCCGGGTGCTCGGGGTGACCACTGCCGGGGTCGCCGAGCGGCTGCGCACCTTCACCGACAACCTGGGCCGGGGCACGCTCATGCGCTGCGGCGAGGTGCACGTGCTGATCGACTACGCGCACAACCCGGCCGCCATCGCCGCCGTGAGCGACCTGGTCGAGCGGGTCTGGGGCTGCGAGCGCGCGGTCGCGGCGGTGACCCTGCCCGGCGACCGCCGCGACGACCTGCTGCGCGAGTCCGCGGCCATGGTCGGGGCCCGCTTCGGCCGGGTGGTGCTCTACGAGGACGCCGACCGCCGCGGCAGGGCCGTCGGCGAGGTGCCCGGCATGCTGCGGGCCGAGCTCGCCCGGGTCGCCCCGCAGGCCTCCTGCGTCGAGGTGCGCACGGTCGAGGAGGCCATCCCGGCCGCCCTCGCCATGGCCCGCCCCGGCGACGTGGTGCTGCTGATCTACGAGAAGATCGAGCCCGTCCTCGCGCTGCTCGGGGCACTGGGCGCGCGTCCTACCGGTGAGGTCGGCGTGGCTGACGTGCTGCTGGGCAAAACCATGGCGTGGACCGGTACCGTCTGATCGAACCCCTCGGCACAGCCGACGACGGCGCAGCCGGCCGCAGGCGCCTCGACGGGCCCTCGAAATCGTCCTCCGTGGAGGACGGCTGACCGTTTCGTAAGTTGATCGTCGTTTTGTAGGTTATGGCGGACAACCTTCCTGACTGGTAGACAAGTCTGATCCTGTGGCGTCCCGCTCACGCGGGGGCGCCTCGCCTTAGGGTGTTGGGGTCGAAGGAGGACGCCGTGCGGTTCGAGATCAGCCGGGTCATGGACACGATCGAGCAGCGGCTGACCACGGACGTCACGTTGGCGCAGGCCGTGGTCGACCTGGGCGAGGTCGCCCGGTTCATGTCGCTGGACGGCGGCCGCCCGATCAACCTGCTGCGGCTGGGCATGGTGGTCGACGCGCTGAGCCGCTACCTCATCGACGCGGGCGCCATGCTGTACCCCGTGGCCGGGCGCGAGGTGCTCTCCGAGGCCGCGCTGACCTCCAAGGAGCGGATGGTCCTGGGCCGCTGGGCCGACGACGGGCTGATCGAGGTCACGCCGGTGGTCGCCGACCGGCCGGTGGAGATCGCCGACTTCACCGGCCTTCCGCTGATCGTGGTGCGGGACGTGCCGCAGTACGCCGCCCGCTTCCCCTGGCTCACCGACAGCCCCGAGCGGATCCTCCGGCTGACCCCGCGGGCCGGCGGCGCGGTGCTCACCCCCGGCGGCGAGCCCTCCCCGCCCAAGGACGGCAAGGAGCGCCTGGTGGTGGTGGGCAAGGCGACGCTGCCGATCGTCCCGCCGGACCCCGACGACCCGGCCACCGAGAAGCCCATGGCCGAGCCGGTGACCGCCGCCGATGAGACTTCCGCTGATTCCGCTTTGGAAGAGCCAGCGGGGGAGACCGCTGCGGAGCCCTCCGCGAAGCCGGACCAGGACAAGGGCGGGCGGCCCGACGGGTTGCAGTCGTTCACGGCCCGTGGGGCGCAGCGCTTCGGCCGCACGAGGGTGGTGCGGCGGCGGTTCACCCGGTCCGAGCCCAGCGGTGTGGGTGCGTCGCTGATGGCCCGGCAGTGGCGGTGCAAGGAGCCCGACTGCCCGGCCTTCGGGGAGTACCGGCGCATCGGCCAGCCCGTGCCCCGGATGCGCGGCGGCGTGCCCGCCTGCCCGCGCCACGGCGAGGCGGTCAAGGACGCCGGCCCCCGCCCGGCGGCGTTCGCCGTCGCGGTCGTCGTCGAGGACCTGGCCCGCCGCCGCTTCGTCGTCGATGCCGCCCGCCCGGTGGTCGTCGGCCGCGAGCCGTCCGACCCCGACGACATCTCGGTCGGCGCCTGGCTGCACGAGGCGGCCGCCGCCTGGATCGCCAAGGAGCACGTCCGGCTCTCGGTCGAGGCCGGCCGCCTGGTCGTGACCGACCTCGCCGACAACGGCACGCTCATCTGGAAGCGCTCGAGCCCCGACATCAAGGAGGAGACCGAGCGCATCTACCGCAAGTCGTACCGCCTGGACGGCTGGGACTCGATCGAGCTCTACACGGGCGTCGAACTGGTCGTCGGCGACCACCGGCTGCAGACCGTCGTCGGTTCCGAGCCGGCGTCGGTACTGCTGGACGCCCCCACCGTCGCCATGCGACTGGTCGATTGACGGCGGGACCAGCCCAGCTCGTAGTCGGCCTACGAGCTGGGCTGGTCCGTCCGGGTTGGTGCTGCTGATTACGCCTTGACGACCTGCACCTTCGCCGAGCCGGTGTTGTCGAGGGTCGGGTAGGCGCCGCCGTTGTCGGTGACCGGCGCGGCGACTACGTTGAGGTCAACCGTCTGCGGGTCGATCGTCGTGGTGAGCTTGATCGTGAACACCTTGGTGCCGCCCGCCGGGATACTGCCGCTCAGGCAGGGCGACGGCTGCGCGTCCGGCCTGATCTGGCAGTCCGTCGACTGGACCGTCGACCCCTGTGGGAGGTTGAACGAGATCTCGACCTTGCCGGGCGACGCGAAGCTCGCGGCATTATGGACGGTCACCTTGATGGTGCCCTCCCAGGTCGACGGCCCGGTAGCGACCATCGTCAGCTTGCCGGCGCTGACGCTGAGGTTGCCGACCTTCGGGTTGGGCCCGAAGGTGGTCGGCCCCGCGGTCTGGGTGAACGCGGTGCCGTTCCAGCCGTACGTGCGCCACTGGTGCTGCGAGGCCTGCACGTACGCGCAGCAGGGCCGGTACTCCCCGACGTCGACCCGGACCTGCCCGTTGTCGCCGGCCTCGGTCTTCCAGATCGTCTCGATGTCCTTACCCTCCTTGCCCGGGGTCCCGGCGCTGCCGACCACCTGGCCCAGGGTGACGATCTTGCCCTGCGCGTCCCGGTCGAGCGCGAGCACCTTGTAGTCCGTCCCCTGAGTGCCGCACGACACGATGACGATCGTTTCCTGCGCGCCGTCGTGGTCGACGTCGACGTACACCGGGTCGCCCTCGATCTGGGTGCTGGGGTTGCCCGACGCCTCGCTCGCGGTGAACTTCACCATCCCCTTCGCGCACCTGTCGTCGAACCCCTTCGGCCAGGCGGGGACGTTGAAGGTCGCGTTGCTGAGGTCCGCCTTGGTGATCCGCCCGTCCGGTGCCGCGGGCGTGGTGCTGGCATCCGGGCTCGGCGCGGCCGGCGACGTGCTCGTCACGACCACGCTGGGCGAGTCGGCCGGCAGGGCCGGCGGCCCGTTGGACTCGCCGCCGCCGGCTGCGTACGCCACCATCGGCACGGCGATCGCTAGTGCGGCCAGCCCGCTCGCGGCGACGGCTCGCACCTTGTTGCGGTGCCGCAGCGTGGCGTGTGCCGCGGCCGTACCGGCGGGCTTGACGTAGGGAGTGACTTCGTTGCGGAACCCTGCGAAGGCGTTGGCGAGCAGCTCGTCGTCGTTGTCGAAGTCAGGCACGGTGGTTCTCCTTGTCGGTGAGGCGGGCGGCGAGGGCGGTGCGCCCTCGGTGCAGCCAGGACTTGACGGTGCCTTCGGCGACACCCTCCTGGCGCGCGATATCACTGATGGGCAGGTCCGCGAGGTAGTGCAGGATCACCGCGCGCCGCTGCTGCTCCGGCAGCGTGGCCAGCGCCTGGGCCAGCGCGACCCGATCGGGGCTCGGCGCGGCGACGTGCTCCTCGCGATGCCGGCGCGCGAAGGCCATCGCGGTCCGGGCCCGCCGCCACCGGCTGGTGGCCAGATTCCAAGCGACCCGGCGCACCCAGGCGGCGGGGTCGTCCATATCGGCGACCCGCTTCCACCGGGCCAGCGCCCGGCAGAACGCTTCCTGCACCACGTCCTGGGCCGCGGCCATGTCGCCGGTGTAGGCGAACAGCTGGACCGTGAGCTGCTGGAAGTGCACCGCGTAGAACTCGTCGAACTCTCTGCCGCGAGCGGGGGGCCCGCTGTCGGACAGACTCCCCACGCTGCCCCCGTCAAGCAAGGTACTCACACTGCCCTTCCTCCCCAGTACCGACCGGCGATCCGGTCGTTCGGCTTGTTTGCTTGTTCGGCGACAACACGCCGCACCGGGAAAAGAGGTTGCAGTGAATCCTTTGTCGCCCAGCTGACAGTCCCCGGGTCCGCCCGGCCGACCACCGGGGCTCCCCGGCGAGCGCGTGCCATGCCTGCCGCAGTGTGAAGACCGGCCGCGAGGGTACGGGGAACCGTGCCCGACATCTACACAGCGCTGCCGGCGGACGCGTGCGCCGCCACCGTCCTTGGCGGCCCGACCGTCGTCCTCGCCCTCGGCGGCCTGCGCATCGTCAGCGACCCCACGTTCGACCCGATCGGCCAGCACGGGTACCTCACCAAGACCATCGCACCCGTCGCGACCGAGGAGCAGGTCGGCGCGGTCGACGTCGTCCTGGTCAGCCACCAGGAGCACCCGGACAACCTCGACGATCGCGGCCGGGCATTCGCGCTGGCCGCACCGCTGGTCCTGGCCGGTCCCCGGTCGGCGGAGAAGCTCGGCTCACCGGCCGTCGGGCTGGCCCCCTGGACCGAGCACTCGCTGCCCCGCCCGGACGGTCGCGGCGAGCTGACGGTGCTCGCGGTCCCGGCCGTCCACGGCCCCGAGGACGGCGAACGCGACCCCTTCGGCAACGTCAACTGCGAGGTCACCGGGTTCGTCCTGTCGGGCCAGGACCTGCCCACCGTCTACATCAGCGGCGACAACGCCTCGATCCGCACCGTGGCCGAGATCGCCCGCCGCGCGCCGGCCGTCGACGCCGCCGTGCTGCACGCCGGGGCGGCCCGGGTGCCGGCGAAGTTCGGCGGACGCCCCCTCACCTTGGACAGCCGCCGCGCCGCGGCCGCCGCCGCCGTGCTCGGCGCCGACGTTGTCATCCCGGCCCACTACGACGGCTGGGCCCACTTCTCCGAGGGGCGCGACGACCTCGAGGTGGCCTTCGAGGAGGCCGGCCTCTCTTCGCTGCTGTTCACCCCCGAGCACGGCTCCTGGACCCCGCTGCGCCGAGGCTGAGCCGCCCACGGACTACTCCTAAAGTCCTGCGGGTTCTCGTTTTCCGCGCCGGCCCACCGACACTTGCCAAAGCACGGCATAGACCAGCACCCCCACACCGACGCCGGACATCGCGCCGGTCACCACCAGACGCAGCACAGCCATCGAGTGAATAGCGTCGAGCACGCCGTAGCCCTGCCGCGCCAACTGCAGGACGGCTGCGATGACGCCGGCCACCACCATCGCCGCGAGCGTCCACCAGCGCGCGGCCGGGCTGAGCGTCACCCGCGGCCCGACCGGCCCACCGGCCTGCCGGCGCCACCATCGGTAGATCCAGCTGACCAGGGCCAGCGCCCCGACGAGGGTGCTCGCCCACCACAGCCCCTCGGTCACCTTCTGTGTGTCCGGCAGCGGCGACCACGAACCGGAGCCGTTCTCGTGGACCAGCGCGTCCCAGACCAAGTGACTGAGCACTCCGATCACCGCCGACAGGACGATCCAGCCGACCTGCCGCACCCCCGACCAGCGAAACTGCGCCGCAGGCCCGGTCAGTCGCCCCGCCGTAGCAGCCGGGAGCAGTGCGATCAGCGGGCGCTTGAGCACCTGGTGGAACAGCGCGACCAGGAGCAGCGCTCCGATCGTCCCGGCGACCATCCCGGTGCCGAACTCGTGCGTGTAGGTGAGGTTGTAGTCGCTGTACGGCCCCCACGCTGCCGAGGTGGCTTGCGGGAGGACGTAGGGCAGATCCGGGGCGACCGCACCGGCGACCAGGGCCGAGGCAACGAGCGGGCGCCGGCTCAGCGGCAGGATCAAAGCCGGGTGGCTCAGCGTGAAGGGCATCAAACTCCTCCTCAGGAGCTCATCGCCCCGTCCTTGTCGATCAAGGTCAGGGTACGTGCATCACGCCAAGGGCTGCCAAGTACGAGCCGGCAACGGGCGCGTGCTCGTCACGCGCAAGGGGCCGGGCGGGGCGCTACGTCCCGACGGCAGGTCAGCCGGTTGCAGATCGAGGACGACACCGGCCCGCCATGGATGCCCCGAAAGCTGCGCGCTGTCCGCCCGCAGCACGTCGCCGTCGTCGGGCACCGACCCGGAACCCGGACGCACACCGGGCCGTCAAGCCAAAGTCGACACGCTAGTTGTCAGCGTCGACCCACGGCCGAGGACGCTCGGCGAAGTTCTTGAGCACCGCGATGACCGAGGTACGCCGTAGCCTCGGTCATCGCGCCGTCATCGTCGGTGTCCGCCACGACCAGATCGGGGATGACGATCCGGCCGGTGTGCAGCCGGACGTTGACCGCCTCCCAGACCTCCAGGCCGGCCTCTGAAGCGGGCTCGTCGAGGGCGTTGGCGATCCGCCGGGACAGACGCTGATGGCGCTTCGTCGGGGCGGGGCTCACCAGCAGGCTCCCATCGAGCAGCTCGATCCGATCCACCGCCTCGCCGAGCGCGAGGTAATCCGCCTCACTCCACGGACCGACGTGCTCCAGCACGGCGACGCTCCTCTCGGACCACCTCCCGGCCAGCACCTGGCTCAAGCTTTTCATGACCGAAGCCGCAACTCCACGCGGCGCGGACAAGATCGACCTGCCCACGATCCGCCCACAACCAGCAGTGGCCAGCCGGATTCGGCCGGCCCGGGCCAGGTATTTGAAGAAGGCCCCCGTCCAGAGTTTCCCCTGGTCGAGGGCCTTACTGTCTGCCTGGTGGCGGGTAGAGGATTCGAACCTCTGTAGCTTTCGCGACGGATTTACAGTCCTAGCTGAGCAGGTCCTGCTACCTGCGCAAACGCCGCCGGATGACCCCTTGGTGTCGCGCCCAGGTCGCGGGCCGCCGAGTCGGCCGACTGGACGCGGTCACGGTGCTGGCGCGCCGCTGGGGCTGGCGGGGGTCGCCGGATCGTGGCCGGAGGGGGCCACGGGCCATCTGAGACGGCCAGGCCCTGGCTAAACATGTAGTTACATCAATTTTGGCGAGCAAGCGCCGAACTCTGTAACTATTCCAGAAAAGCTTTCTTCGCAACGCTAATTAGATGCTCGACGATGCCTCCGAACGTGCGTCGTACTCATGTACGAGGGTTGCTGCAGCAGGAGCCCGTCATTGATCACGTCCATCGTAGGCGAGTATCGATGCATGCGGCCGGGCCGCTCGTCCAGAATTCGGGCTCAAGATCCGCTCCGATCCCACATGCCGGAATGAGTGGGTCCTGAGTTACAGTCGTGTAATTCGCGCCAAGATCGCTGGCACTCGGTGGCCTAGACTGCTAGCCACGCACGCACAGGCCCCAGCTCGGACGGTCCGGGCTAGATAGCCTGGACGCCGAACCGGGGCTCGTTCTCATTGGCGTGAGACGATCACCGTAGCAGTTGATGGTCGGGATGGCTCGACCTCAACGGCAAGAACCTTCCGGCGTCGCGTGCGGGAAGGGGCATGCATGAGTTACCGGAACAAGACCTACGCGGCGTTTGCCAGCGAGGACATCAACTACTACTACCTGATGAAAGCCTGGCGGGACAACGACCACATCGAGTTCAACTTCTACAACGCCCACGACCTTCTCCAAGCCCGCGACACCAGCAAGCCGGAGACGATCAAGCGCAGTCTGCGCGAGCGCCTCAAGAACGCGAAGCAGGTCGTGCTTGTGGGCAGCCCCAACGCCAGGCGGAAGGGCAGCGACGGCACGTCGTTCCTCGCCTACGAGATCGACGTGATCATGGAGTTCGATCTGCCTGTAGTGGTTGCCAACCACGATGGCGACAGGAGGGTCGACACGTCGTTCATCCCTCAGCCGCTCCTGGACGCCGGGTACTACACGGTGTCCGTTTCGTTCCAGCCGGCCATCATCATGCACGCGCTGAACGATTATGCTCCGAACTTCGCGGTCAGCGGCAAGGTCGGACCTCACCAGTACCCCTCGTCCGCGTACACCAGCCTGGGAATATGACTCTCACCATTCTGCGCGATTTCAAGACGCAGCGGTTCTGGCGCATCCTGTTCGTCCAAACCTTCGCCTTTGTGGGTGTGGTTGCAGCGTTGGCCGGACTGATCGATGTCTTGAAGCCGAACGCAATCTCTAAGGTCCACCTACCGCTCGGCTGGGCGGTAGGTGGGCTTGCCCTGATTTATGGCCTTTATCGAGCTTGGCCCCGCCCCGTCGAACAGCGCTACTCGAAACCAAACACCCAGATCCGCATCGTTGAAGGCGACCTTTTCAAACAAGATGCGAATCTAGTAATCGGTATGTGTGACACGTTCGACACGGCGGTTCCTCACATTATTCAGGCGGGAGGTGTTCAAGGGCAGTTTTTGTCCCAGGTGTACAAGTCGGACGTCGCAACGTTGGATGCCGACATTACGGTAGCGCTCGCCGGAAAAGAGCCTGTAGGCAAGCTCGACAAAGCGGGAAAGCAAGACGTCTACCCTATTGGCACTGTGGCCGTAATCCGCATGCTCCGCCGCCACTATTTCTGCGTCGCTTACTCACGGATGAGTGCCAAGAATCAGGCACAGGCAACAGCGGACGGGATCTGGAAAAGCCTGGCCGCACTATGGGATGAGGTTCGCGAGCACGCGAATGGTGACCCTCTCGCCATGCCCGTCATTGGCGGGGGACTGTCAAGGATATCGCAGGTACTTCCTGCGCAAGACTCAATCAGGCTGACCGCCCTGTCGTTCATTTTCGCTTCACGCGATAGCAGAGTCTGCGACCGGCTGGACATTGTCGTACGCAAAGAAGACGTCAAAAACCTGGACATGCTCGAACTCCAGGCTTTCCTCCGATCCCTTCAGGAGTTCTAAAGAATGTCGAGTGCCATAGAAGTTCCGGACGTAGACCGTTGCGCCTTCTGCGACTACCTTGATGGGCTTCGTCCGTACACAATCCTTCGTCGCTCCGATCTAGTGGCCACGCTTGTCACGCGGGAGCAGCGAGGAGTGGCACATCTGCTAGTGATTCCTACGAGACACTGTCGAACGATCTTGGACATTAGCCCTGGCGAGTCCGCGGCTCTCATGCAAGAGATAGTCGCAGCGGCGAAAACTATCGAAGCGGTCTTTACGCCTGCGGGAATAGCCGTTTGGCAGAACAACGGGATTCCTGCCAACCAAACCATTCCCCACGTCCACTTCCATGTCGCTGGAACGCTAGAGGAGGGCGGCACGAATTGGGGCGACGTCGACGAGCTGGCGGTGGCCGAAACAGACGCGATCGCAGCGCGCCTTCTTCCGGTTGTGAAAACTTTTGAGTGATCCGCGGACGTGAGAGTGGCGCGGAGTCGGAACGCGGGATAATGCGTCCAACGGCTGCACGTCCGCCTGAGCGGAAAAGCCTAGCTAGCGGCTGCCGAGGTCATGCAGCGCCGCGGCTATTTCGCCCATGTTCGTGAGGGTGACATCCGCTCCGGCGCCTGTGAAGCGCTGAATCTTCGGGCGCTTATTGGCGTACGCGATCACCGGCACGCCGGCCGCCTGGGCGCCCTCGATGTCAAACAGCGAATCACCGATCAGCACACACACACACACACACCTCTGGCGCGACCTTGAGAGCCGTCGCCGCGCGCCACAGCGGCTCTGGGTGGGGCTTCATGCGGTCCGGCTGGGCATAGGCGCGGCCGGAAACGAACGCAATGCGGTCGGTGAGTCGGTGGGCTCCTAGGTACGCCTCGATCGCGCTGGCGGAGTTGTTACTCACAATCGCCACCGGCCGCCCTGAGTCGCGCGCGGCCGGGCAGCGGGTGCACGACCCCGAACCCGGTCAGCCCCCCCAGGCCGACCCAGCCCGACCAGATGGCAACGGGAAGCGGCGGATGGCACCTGTTACTACCTCCACCCCGAAACGCCCGTCCAGTGCAGTCACGGCCGCCTCGGCACGGGCGTGGACGTCCGCGGCGACGGTGGCTACGTCGTGGCGCCGCCGTCGATCCACCCGCGCGCCGGACGCCCGTACCGGTGGACCGGCGGTCGCTCCTTGGTTGAGATGCCCCCGGCGCTGGTGGAGGCATGCCGGCCGAACCTGCCGACTGCCGTTAGCGTGCCGACCGGCCCGGTGCCGGTGCGCAGCTGCTGCTGGACGTCTACGCGAAGTGCCTGGACGGGGGAACGGGGGCCGCGCTGTACCGCATCGGGCTCGCGCTAGGGCTCGACCGGGGCGCAGAGGGCGACGACCAAGGCGACACCGCCGCGTGACCTGGCCCGATGCCACGCCAGCGTGGTCGCGTATTGATCGCGACGGGTGAGATCCGCCTGGTTCGAGTGAGACCGAGCGGGACCGACGAGAGAGGCCCGCGACCGGGGGTTTCCCCTGTTCGCGGGCCTCTCTGTCCTACTTCGGTGCGGCGCGGCACCCTAGTCGCTTGCGCGATGTTCGACGCTGTGCCCTCGAGTGGCTATCGACGACTCGACCAGAGCAACTCCGCGATCCTGCTGGCCACCTGCAGTGCAGAGGCGCACGCAGCCAGCGCTGTGAGCGTTCGGGTGATGCGCTGGTGTTGGTTGCAGGTTGCGCACCGGCCAGTGACCAGCCGCCTACCTCGCGTCTTGCGCTTTACCATTCCTTTTGTCCCTTCTGGGTCCGCGACGGGCACTGCATGGGGCACAGGGCGGGCGCCGCTGGAACGGCGCCCGCCCGTCTGGACGCCCCGCGGGGGAGGCCATCCCACTCGAGCCGAAGTTGATGCGGCGGGCGAGCGACTCCCAGAGTTCCAGAGGTAAAAGACCAGGTCAAAGCAGGTGATCCCGCCTTTGCGGCGGGTAATGGGGGATAAGCTCTGCGGGGTAGGTGCGAAGTACCAGCAGATTAGCCAAGCGGTTGCAGCGGAGCCAGTATCACGCTTGCGGCGGAAAGGTATATAGGGTAGTACGGCTGGTACGCCTAGTACCCCGTTCACCCCTACACCCCCGGTTTCTCCGCTGCAAAGGCATAGGGATGTCAAGATCTTTTACGAGTGCGCCCACCGTCGAGGGGCAACGCCTACTCCAGCGTGCCGTGGATCGGTCTCGGCGCGTTCGGGTTCAGTTCCCGCCGGCGTTCTATCGGACAGACGATCCGGCGAAGCCGCCACCGCTGGCCCGGATGCTTCGAGGTGGGCATGGGGGCGAGGTGCGGCTGAAGCTGTACATCACGATGACCATGCTCGCGGCGCGTCCTCCTTACGACATCCAGAACGTACCGTCGAGGAGATGGGCCGAGTTGCTTGCGCTTC
>NZ_JBFAZW010000059.1:0-70799 GCF_040682015.1 Dactylosporangium sp. NPDC051485 | reverse complement strand
GGACCGGTCCGGGTCCGCCCACGCGGCGCCGCCCGGGCCGGACTTGACCACGGCGGCGTCCGCGTGGGCCAGCAGCGCCTTGGCCAGCCGTTCGCACTCGGCCGGGGCCGCGGCGCCCGCCGTGGGGGTGGCCTGCGCCGGGGCGATGACGCGGGCCTCGTCCAGGTTGGCGAAGAGGATGCCGGGCCGCGGGATCGCGGCGAAGAACTCGCGCGGGCCCAGCCGCTCCAGCGGCGCCGCCGAGGCGGCGTCGAGGCTGGTGGTCAGGCCGCGGCGGCGGGCCTCGGCGAGGGCGTAGCGGCCGGCGGGGGCGCAGTCGGGGTCGAAGAGGACGTACGCGGACAGGTGGAGGTGCCGCACCCCGGGCAGGTCCAGCGCGCGGTCGACGTCGGAGTGGTCGAGCAGGCGGTTGGCCCCGCGGTCGGTGAACATGGTGCGCTCGGCGTCGGAGGTCAGCACCACCACCGTGCCCGTCGCGGCGCCGGCGACCCGGCGCACGCTCGTGGTCACCCCGGCGGCCCGCATCTCGGCGATGCGGGCGTCGCCCGGCTCGTCGTCGCCCGCGACCCCGGCGAACACCACGGGGCACCCGGCCGCCGCCAGCCACGCCGCCGTGTTGGCCGCCGAGCCGCCGCCCGCGATGCGCACCCGGGCGATCGTGTCGGAGCCGATGGCGAGCGCGCCCTCGTGCACCGTGAGGATGTCCGTGACCACGTCCCCGATGACGACGACGGTCACAGGGCGGCGGCGATGCGGGCGGCCAGGTCGGCGTTGCGCAGGATGATGCGCACGTTCACGTCCAGGCTCTTGCCCTCGGTGGCGGTGTGGAAGTGCGCCAGGAGGTACGGCGTGACCTCCTTGCCCGTGATGCCGTCGCGCTCCAGGCCGGCCAGGCCCTCGGCCAGTACCCGGTCGTGCAGGGCCGGGTCGAGCTGCTCGTCCGAGGGGAGCGGGTTGGCCACGACCAGGGCGCCGGTGTGGACCTCGTGGCCGCGGGCGGCGCGGATGATCTCGGCCACCGCGGCCGGGTCGCCGGCCGACCAGTCCAGGTCGTAGCCGGCGTCGGTGAGGTAGAAGCCGGGGAAGCGGCGGGTGCCGTAGCCGACCACGCTCACGCCGAGGGTCTCCAGGCGCTCCAGGGTGGCGCCCACGTCCAGGATCGACTTCACGCCGGCGCAGACGATGGTGATCGGCAGGCGGGACAGGGCCGTCAGGTCGGCGGACTCGTCGAAGGTGGTGCCGGCGCCGCGGTGTACGCCACCCAGGCCGCCGGTGGCGAAGACCGAGATGCCCGCGCGGGCGGCGATGGCCGACGTGGCGGCGACGGTGGTGGCGCCGTCGGCGCGGGCGGCGGCGGCCGGGGCGAGGTCGCGCACGGAGAGCTTGACCACGTCGTCGCTGTCGGCCAGGTGGGCGATCTCGGCCTCGTCCAGCCCGACCACGATCTCGCCGGCGATCATGCCGATGGTGGCCGGCACGGCGCCTGCCTGCCGGACCGTTGCCTCGATCTCCTTCGCCACCGTGAGGTTGGCGGGGCGGGGCAGCCCGTGCGAGATGATGGTGCTCTCCAGCGCAACGATCGGTGCGCCGGTGCTGCGGGCGGCCTCGACGGCCGGGCCGAACCGGATGACATGGTTGATCACGGGCCCACCTTAGCCCCGGCCAGGTGGCGCAGCGGTGCGTGCTCGCCGCGATGCGGGGCGTGCACGGCAGGAAGCCGAAGGCGGCGTGAGCGGTCCGGAGCGAAGCGGAGTGGCGGCGCGAGCGGGCCAATTCGGCCCCGGCCTGGCAGACTGGGACCCGTGACGACCACTCCCGAGAACGGTGGCGGGACTCTCACCGACGAGCGCGTCGAAGAGCAGACCAGCACCGATTACCGATACGACGCCGGTGACCACGAGAAGTTCTCGCACTATGCGCCGAAGGACAAGATCATGCAGGCCATGATCGAGGGGACGCCCGTGCGGGCGCTCTGCGGGAAGCTCTGGGTGCCCTCGCGCGACCCCAGCCGGTTCCCGGTGTGTCCCGTGTGCAAGGACCTGTACGAGAACGTGGTGCATAACGACGACCCGTCTTCGTGACGTTCGGCTCGGTTCGGCACAACGCCGGCCGATGCCCGCTAGGCTGTCAACGCCTTCGCGGTCCGCGCTGACGCGAGGGCGTTTTCATGCGCGCCCGGGCCCGACCATTCGGGCGTAGGGGGCGAATCGGGCCACGGTGGCCGGCCGTGGGGATGGAACACGGGCCGGTCGGACCGGGCTGCCGTGCGCATGCGCCCCGCGCCGGGGCGCGGCAGCGCACGGATACGGCGTGAGACGGACGTATCGACGGGGAGGGGTGCCGCATGCCGCCGCGTCCGGTGGTGCAGCAAGGTCAGACGCTCCGGGTGTGGCAGCGCAAGGCGCTCATGCAGTACCTGCGGGGTAAGCGCGAGGACTTCCTGGCGGTCGCCACCCCGGGGGCCGGCAAGACGACGTTCGCGCTTCGGGTCGCGCTGGAGCTGTTCGGGGACGGGACGATCGACAACCTGACCGTCGTCACCCCGACCGAGCACCTGAAGACGCAGTGGGCGCAGGCGGCGGCGCGGGTCGGGATCGACCTCGACGCCGGGTTCCGCAACTCCGACGTGCACGCGACCTCGGACTTTCACGGCACCGTGGTCACCTATGCGCAGGTGGGCATGGCTCCCGCCGTACACAAGCGGCGCACCATCACCAGGCGGACCCTGGTCGTGCTGGACGAGATCCACCACGCCGGCGACTCGAAGTCCTGGGGCGACGGGGTCAAGGCCGCGTTCGAGCCGGCCGTGCGGCGGCTCATGCTGACCGGGACGCCCTTCCGGTCCGACGACAACCCGATCCCGTTCGTCGAGTACGAGCGCGGGGCCGACGGCATCGCGCGGTCGCGCTCCGACACCGTGTACGGCTACTCCGACGCGCTGCGCGACGGCGTCGTGCGGCCGGTGATCTTCCTGGCGTACTCCGGGGAGACCCGCTGGCGCACGTCGGCCGGCGACGAGCTGGCCGCCCGGCTCGGGGAGCCGATGACCCAGGACCTCATCTCGCAGGCCTGGCGGACCGCGCTCGACCCGACCGGGGACTGGATGCCGCAGGTCCTGCGGGCCGCCGACTCCCGCCTGCAGAACCTGCGGGCCGGGGGCATGCCGGACGCGGGCGGGCTGGTCATCGCGAGCGATCAGCAGAACGCGAGGGCCTACGCGAAGGCGCTCGGGGAGATCACCGGCGAGAAGCCCGTCGTGGTCCTCTCCGACGACGCGGGGGCTTCGGGGCGCATCGCCGCGTTCTCGGCGTCGCAGGAGCGGTGGATGGTCGCCGTCCGGATGGTGTCCGAGGGGGTGGACATCCCGCGGCTGGCCGTCGGCGTGTACGCCACCAGCGCCTCCACCCCGCTGTTCTTCGCCCAGGCCATCGGGCGCTTCGTGCGGGCCCGCAAGCACGGCGAGACCGCCACCGTGTTCGTGCCGAGCGTGCCGCACCTGCTGGAGCTGGCCAGCGAGCTGGAGGCGCAGCGCAACCACGTGCTCGGCGAGCGCAAGCAGAAGGAAGGCTTCGACGACGACGAGCTCGAGCGGGCCAACCGCGAGGAGAAGGCCTCGGGCGAGCTGGAGAAGAGCTTCGAGGCCCTGTCCGCCACGGCCGAGCTCGACCAGGTCATCTTCGACGGGGCGACCTTCGGGCTGCCGGCGCAGACGGGGACGCCCGAGGAGGAGGAGTACCTCGGCCTGCCCGGCCTGCTGACCGCGGACCAGGTGTCGGCGCTGCTGTCCAAGCGGCAGGCGGAGCAGGCGGCGGCCGAGCGGCGCAAGGTCCCGGCGGCCACGGCCCAGGCCGCGCCCGAGATCCCGCCGCAGCCGCGCACGGCAGGGGAGAAGCGGATCGTGCTCCGGCGCCAGCTCAACACCCTCGTGGCGGCCCACCACCACCGCACCGGGCTGCCGCACGGCAAGATCCACGCGGAGCTGCGCCGGCTGTGCGGGGGGCCGCCGAGCGCCCAGGCGACCATCGAGCAATTGGAAGAGCGCATCGCCACGATTCAGACGATCTGATCGACACGTCTCAAAGCGCTCGAACCGGCACAAAAACGAAAACCGCGCCGAAAATGGCCACAGGGCGTCCCCGAAGGGACGCCCCGTGCGTAAACCGGTATTGGTCTCAGCCGGCCGAGAGTTCCGAACCGCGCCACGAGAAGTCCGGGGCGACGGCATACTCGACAGCGATCTTGACCAGCTGATCGGCGTACTTGTTGGCGTGATGTCCACAGAAGATCAGGTCGCCACCTTCGGTGAGCCTGACTCGAAGTTTCCCTGCCGCGTTGCAGCGGTCGCACCGTTCCTCGGCGGCGGGGGGTGCCGCCGTCTCCGGCGGCGGCGTGAGGGTCGGGGTCATCGCCTTCCTCCTCTGATCGTCACCGACGAACGCTTCCTTGCGTCGTTCACAGATGGTTCAACACCCTGTCGCCCGACATCGTTCCCGCTCGGTGTGCGGGACCGATGTCACATTTCTGTCGTGCCGGCGGGCCGCTCCCGGTTGGGACCGAATACCCGCTACGTGCTTCCTATCGCGCCGCGCTTGCGATCACAAGTGGGTTGGCGTGGCGCCATGGCTGTGTAATGCCCGCGGTGACCGGAAACACACCCGGGCCACCCCAAAAGGGGCGGCCCGGGTTCGCGCAGAGCGAAAAAGGTCGAGATCAGTCGAGGTAGTCGCGCAGCACCTGGGAGCGCGACGGGTGCCGGAGTTTCGACATCGTCTTCGACTCGATCTGGCGGATCCGCTCACGGGTCACGCCGTACACCTGGCCGATCTCGTCCAGGGTGCGCGGCTGCCCGTCGGTGAGCCCGAACCGCAGCCGCACCACGCCCGCCTCGCGCTCGGAGAGCGTCTGCAGGACCTGCTGGAGCTGGTCCTGCAGCAGCGAGAACGAGACCGCGTCGACCGCGACGACCGCCTCGGAGTCCTCGATGAAGTCGCCCAGCTGGCTGTCGCCCTCATCGCCGATGGTCTGGTCGAGGGAGATGGGCTCGCGGGCGTACTGCTGGATCTCCAGCACCTTCTCCGGTGTGATGTCCATCTCCTTGGCCAGCTCCTCCGGGGTGGGCTCGCGGCCCAGGTCCTGGAGCAGCTCGCGCTGGATGCGGCCGAGCTTGTTGATCACTTCGACCATGTGCACCGGGATGCGGATGGTGCGGGCCTGGTCGGCCATGGCGCGGGTGATGGCCTGGCGGATCCACCAGGTGGCGTACGTGGAGAACTTGTAGCCCTTGGTGTAGTCGAACTTCTCGACGGCGCGGATGAGGCCGAGGTTGCCCTCCTGGATGAGGTCCAGGAAGGCCATGCCGCGGCCGGTATACCGCTTGGCCAGCGACACGACCAGGCGCAGGTTGGCTTCGAGCAGGTGGTTCTTGGCCCGCTCGCCGTCGCGCGAGATCCACAGGAAGTCGCGGTTGGCCGGCATGGGCATCGGCTCGCCGGCCTCCTCGGCCGCCCGCAGCCGCTCGGAGGCGTAGAGCCCGGCCTCGATGCGCTTGGCCAGCTCCACCTCCTGCTCGGCGTTGAGCAGCGGGACCTTGCCGATCTGCTTGAGGTAGGCGCGGACCGAGTCGGCCGACGCGGTGAGCTCGGCGTCGCGCCGGGCCTGCTTGAGGGCCTCGGACTCGTCGTCGTCCCAGGCGAAGTCGTCGTCGGTCGCGGTCGCCTCGGCGTCGGCCTCGGCGGCCTTGGTCTCCTCGACCGGCTCCTCGACGATGACGTCCTCGATCTCGGCCGCGAGCGCGGCGTCGTCGAGCTCCTCGAGCTCCGGCTCGTCGCCGCCGGCCGTCGGGGCGGCGGGATCGGCGGGATCGCCCGGGTTGGCCTTCTTGGCGCCGGGCACGGCCTTCTTCACCGCCTTCTTGGCCGGCACGGCCTTCTTCGCCGCGGCGGCGGGCGAGGGTGCGGCGGCTGCCGCGGCGGGTGTGGTGGGCGCCGATGGCGCGGCCTTCTTCACGGGGACCTTCTTCGCCGCCGCCGGATCCGGTGCGGACTCGACGGCTGTGAGCGGCTTGGCAACGGGTGCCTTGCGGGCCGGCGCGGCCTTGGCGGTGGCCGCCTTGGATGCTGGGGTGGCGGAGCGCGCCGCGGAGACCCGGCGCCGGCTGTGAGCGGAGTCGTCGACCACGACGGTCACGCCCGCCTCGGCCAGGCTCCTCAGCAGCTTCTTGGCGTGCGCGGGGGTTACGTCTGCGGTGTCCACCGCTTGAGCGACCTCCGCCGACGTCAGATGACCGCCGTTGGCGGCGGCACGCGCGATCAGCGTGTCGGCGAGGGAGCGTACGTCAACGCTGGGCTGATGAGCTGCTGTCACGAACGACCTTCCGGTGCGATGAGCGAGCGACGGCCGATGCGGCCGGGTTCGCGCACGGCGCGGCCGTGCTGAAGTGGCCGGGTTGCTTTTGGTGGCGCCCGTGTGCGCCGTGACTCCGGGCGGATTCACTAACGACAGCGGGCAGCGCGTGAATTGTAACGCTCTCTCGCCCCAACATCCCCTCTTGAGGGGGCCGGACGCGCTGTTGTGACCGAACGGATGGGCTGCGAGGGGCCCGGCGCACCTTTGTAAGGATGGTGACCATGGACCGACCAGCCGACCTTCTGGCCCTCGCCGTATCCATCGCCCGCTCCGCGAGCGAGCTGGCTGTCCGCATGCGCGCCGAGGGCGTCGCGGCCGTCGCCACCAAGTCGACCGCCACCGATGTGGTCACCGCCGCCGACCGCGCGGTCGAGCGGCACGTGCGGGAGGCGCTGCACGCCGCGCGCCCCGGCGACACGGTGCTGGGGGAGGAGTACGGCGGCGGCTCCGGCGACGCCGCGGTGCGCTGGATCCTCGACCCGATCGACGGCACCGTGAACTACCTGTACGACCTGCCGCAGTACGCGGTCTCCCTCGCCGCCGAGGTGGGCGGCGAGGTGATTGCCGGGGTGGTCCGCAACGCCGCCACCGGCAAGGAGTGGACCGCGACCCGGGGCGGCGGCGCCTTCGCCGGGGACCGCCGGCTGGCGGCCTCCGGGGAGACCGACCTGGGGCAGGCCCTCGTCGGCACCGGCTTCGGCTACGCGGCGGCCCGCCGCTCGCACCAGGCCAAGGTGGTGGCCGGGCTGATCGGGCACATCCGCGACATCCGCCGGTTCGGGGCCGCCTCGATCGACCTGTGCCTCGTGGCGGAGGGGGCCCTGGACGCGTACTACGAGAAGGGCCTCAACCCCTGGGACCACGCGGCCGGCGGTCTCATCGCGGCCGAGGCGGGCGCGCTGGTGACCGGCCTCGACGGGGCGGCACCGGGCCCGGACATGCTCATCGCGGCCCCGTCCGGGCTGCACGAGCAGCTCCACGCCCGGCTGAGCGAGCTGGACGCCGCCGGGGGGCCGTGACCCGCCCGGCGGCATGATCCGCGGCGCCGCAGGTGTCAGCTGTCGTCCTTGGCGCAGGTGCCCTCGGGCAGCACCGGGTTGCCCAGCGCCGCGATTTCCTGGTTGACCTCGGTGGTCGTCGGCAGCTGCCGGAACCTGCCGCCGAGGATGATCTCCACCTTGTCGTCCTGGCGGGCCTTGTCGAACTCGGACCGGGCCTGGTCGAGGAAGTACGCGCGCACCAGCCAGGCCGCGCCGACCGTCTGCGGGCCGAAGCGGATCACGGCCACCACGTCGTTGGGCTTGGTCACCGGCGGGTTCGGCGCGACGGTGACCACCTTCGCCTCCTTGAACCGGCGGCTGAGGAAGTCGTTGGCCACGTCCGAGCCGGTTCCGGGCCGGTTCGTGGCATTGAAGATCGTGACCTTGACGTCCTCCTGCCGGGGCAGCCTGGCGTTGGCCATCACCGATCCCTCGCCGCACTTCTTCGAGTCGGCGGCCAGCCCGCCCTGGCGGTCCTTCACCACGGCAACGATCACGAACACCGCCGCGGCGACAATGAGGATGCCGACGACCGCGAGTGCTCTCACCCGCGCAAAACTCATGGCTCGCTCCCCGCGCCCGCCTCGTACCTTGCTTCCACACCAGAGAAGACGCTCTGGCTGCCGGAGAGGTTAGCGCCTGGTGCGAAGACTCGCTGAAGTCCCCACCGGACATACCGCAAAGTTCCTACTCGCCGTTGCGGGACGACTCCTCACGGAAACGGGGGGCGGACGGTATCGTCGCATCGCCGCGGAGCGGGCCTGGTTTTGGCGCCGAGATCGTTCCCGCGGCAAGATCGTTGTGTCGCCTCGGTCACAGTGGGAACAAGTTTCCGCGCGTGGGCGTACAACAAGCGCACGAGGGCGGTAAGGTACGCCGCCTTTGGACGTTGCAAACGACGTTGTTTCGGGCGCCCAACCTACCCGGCGACACGAATTGGGAGTGTGAACACCGATGGCCACCGACTACGACGCGCCACGTCGCGACGAGGTCGACCTCGGGGAGGACAGCCTCGAGGAGCTTAAGTCCCGTCGGACCGATGCGCAGTCCGCGACCGTCGACGTCGACGACTCCGACCTCGCCGAGAACTTCGAGCTGCCGGGCGCCGACCTCGCCGACGAGGACATGACGGTGAAGGTCCTGCCGATGCAGGCCGACGAGTTCCGCTGCTCGCGCTGCTTCCTGGTGCACCACCGCAGCCAGCTGGCGACCGAGCGCAACGGGGAGCTGATCTGCCGCGAGTGTGTCTGAGGGTGAGCTGATCACGCGGAACTGGTCCCGGCGTGCTTCAGTTTGAAGCGGCGACCGATTTTCCGTACCCCGGAGGTTGACGATGGTCCAGCCGGTGCCCGCCGACGAGGCGGCCGAGAACGCCCCCGTCCAGCCGGAGACCGCCGTAGTTCCGGACGCACCCGGAGGACCGCACTCCCTGGGCGCGCAGCGGATGCCGGCCTCCTGGCCGCCGCACGGGGCCCCGGCCGGCCCGGCCGAGCCCGAGGAGGGCACGCCGGCTGACGAGGCCGAGCTCTCGCGGGCCGTGGTCGCCCTGACCGGTGACGACGTCCCCGCCCAGGACCGCCGACGGCTGCTCGGCCGGCTCGTCCGGCTCGAGATCGGCGAGCGCGGCGTGCGTGACCTGTTCCGGCCGAAGCATGCGATCGGCTGGGTCACCGACTCCGTGACCCGGGTCGCACCGCACATCCCGGTGCGCGACCTGGACACCCTCCGGGCGCACTACCCCGGCCTGGACCGCGACCGGCTGGCCGAGCGGCTCATCCGCAACGCCTCGCGGGTCACGGCCGGCATCGGTGCGGCCGGCGGCGGCGTGGCCGCGGTCGAGTGGGCGGTGACGCCGAGCCTGCTGTCGGCCCCGGTGCTGCTGGCCGCCGAGACCGTGGCGGTGGTCGCGGTCGAGATGAAGCTCATCGGCGAGCTGCACGCGGTCTATGGCCGTGCGATCCCCGGCTCCGGCGCCCACCGGGCGGTCGCGCTCGTCCAGGCCTGGGCCGAGCGGCGCGGCATCAACCCGCTGAAGGTCGGCGGGAGCTTGGCCGCCGCGATGGGCACGGCCCTGCGCAAGGAGCTGCGGGACCGGCTGCTGCGGCGCTTCGGGCGCAACCTGAGCACGTTGGGGCCCTTCCTGACCGGCGCCGCGATCGGCGGCTTCCTCAACCGCCGGGCCACCCTCGCCCTGGGCGAGGAGATCCGCAAGGACCTGCTGTCCGGCGGCGGAGCCGGCACTCAGCGCGTGATCGAGGCCTGAGCGGCGCGCAGGGCCTCGGCCAGGGCCTCCGGCCGGCGGGAGCTGACCAGCCAGTACGGCGTGGGGTCGGCGGCGTCGCGCACCTCCAGCCGCACCGCCCCGCCGATCCAGGGCCGCTGCACCACGAACGCCTCCGGGTCGGCGTAGGGGCCCAGCAGGTCGCGCTTGTCGGCGGCGGTCAGCGGGGTCACCTCGCCGACGTACCGCAGCGGGATGTGCGCGTCGTCGACCCGCAGCTCGCCGTTGGACACCTCGATGCGGATGCGGCCGAGCAACCAGAGCCCGGCGACGGTCAGCGGCAGCAGCACCAGGTAGGCGATCCACGTGGCCGCGCCGGGTGCGCCCAGCTTGACCTCCGCGGCCAGCGCGCCGGCGACGGCGAGCGCGGGCAGCCACAGCCACCACGACAGGCGGAGACGCTCCTGGTACGGGTTCGGCTGGGCCATGTAGGCGAGGGTACGTGTTGGCCCGCCGGGGCGACCCGGCAGGATGGAGGCATGGGGATGGACGTGCTCGTGCGGCAGCTCGACCCTGGCCTGCCGTTACCGGCCTACGCGCACCCGGGCGACGCCGGCGCCGACCTGTACGCGGCGCAGGACGTGGAGATCCCTCCGGGTGAGCGGGCGCTGGTGCGCACCGGGATCGCGATCGCGCTGCCGGAGGGGTACGTCGGGCTGGTGCACCCGCGCAGCGGCCTCGCCGCGAAGATGGGGGTGACGGTGCTCAACGCGCCGGGCACCGTCGACGCGGGGTACCGGGGCGAAATCCTGGTGAACCTCATCAATCACGATCGAGTGATATCCGGAAAAATATCCCGTGGTGACCGAATTGCCCAGCTTGTGATCCAGCGCGTGGAGCGGGCACACTTCCACGTCGTCGAGGATCTTCCCGATACTGTGCGCGGGGCCGGGGGCCACGGGTCCACCGGCGGGCATGCCGGGCTCGTCCCGGCAGCAAACTTGGAGGCAGAGCAGTGATCTTCTCGCGCAAGGGCGGGAGCGGGCGGCACGCCAAGGCTGACCCGCGCGGCCAGGCCCGGGACGCGTTCGACGAGGACCTCGACGACCTCGACGCCGCAGCCGAGGAGGACGACGAGCCGCGCGGCGGCAAGTCCAGCCGGGCCGACGGTCCCTACGACATCACCGAGGCGCCGGAGGGCATCGCCCAGCTCGACCTCGGCTCGCTCAAGGTCCCCGCGGTCGACGGCGTCGAGGTGCGGGTCCAGGCCGACAACGACGGCAAGATCCAGCAGATCGTGCTGGTCTCCCAGGACAGCGCGCTGCAGCTGGGCGTGTTCGCCGCGCCGCGCAGCGAGGGCATCTGGGACGAGGTCCGCGCCGAGATCCGCAAGCAGCTGTTCAACGACGGCGTCGCGGCCGAGGAGGTGTCCGGCGACTACGGCATCGAGCTGCGGGCCCGGGTGCGCACCCCCGAGGGCCTGACCGACATCCGCTTCGTCGGCGTCGACGGGCCCCGCTGGCTGGTCCGCGCGGTGTTCCAGGGTCCGGCCGCGGCCGACCCGGCGACCGCCCCGGCGCTGCAGGAGTGCCTGCGCAACCTCGTCGTCGAGCGTGGCCACGAGGCGATGCCGGTGCGCGAGCCGCTGCCGCTGAACCTGCCCAAGGAAGTCACCGAGGCCGGGGCCGAGTCGGGCGATGGCGCCGGCGACGAGGCGGCCGAGGGCGCGAACGGGACGAACGGCGCGGATGGCGCCGACGCCCGGCGCAAGCCGTCGCCGCGCCCGCGTCGCAAGTAGTGACGAAACTGTCACAGCTGGCTCGATGCGCGCGTCCGTAAAGCGCGTACCGTCGTAGTGAGGGTGTCATGACGACCGGAGGGAAGGGTGGCACCGTCATTATGGCCACGGACAGTGAAGCGGTCAGCGACGAGGCCGGCCAACGCGGCCTGCGGAGGTTCCTGCGCCGGCTGACCGCGAGCGACTCCGAGCTCGACGCGGAGGAGCTGCAGCGCGACGCGAAGCAGTGTGGCAGCACCCCGGCGCTGGCCTGCCAGCGCGGCCAGGTGGTGCGGCTCAAGGGGCGGTTGCGCACGGTGGTGTACACGCCGCGCACCAACCTGCCGACCCTGGAGGCGGAGCTGTTCGACGGCAGCGACCTGGTCACCCTCGTGTGGCTGGGCCGCCGGCACATCGCCGGCATCGAGCCGGGTCGACCGATCACGGCGAAGGGGCGCTTGGCGGTCCGGGATGGCCGTAAGGTGCTCTACAACCCGTACTACGAGCTCGAAACCCCCCGATGAGGCCGGATGCAGCCAGGTAACAGGACCACGACCGAACACGGCAAGGGCGCGGACGAGGAGCAGCTCCCACCGTTCTCGGTGCAGATGGCCCAGCAACTCGGCGGCGTGCGTGGCCTGATCGAGTCCAGCGTCCCGATCACCCTGTTCATCGTGATCAACTTCCTGGGCAACCACTTCGGGTGGTGGTCGCTGCGCACGTCGCTCATCGTGGCCGTCGGCGCCGCGCTGTCCATGGGGATCTACCGGCTGACCCGCCGCGAGCCGATCCGGCACGCCCTCAACGGCGTCTTCGGCATCGCGATCGGCGCCTACCTGGCCTGGAAGAGCGGCGACGCCAAGGACGTGTACCTGCCGGGCATGCTGCTCACGGTCGGCTACGTGGTGGGCATGCTCGTCTCGGTGGCGATCGGGCGGCCGCTGGTCGGCTGGCTGTGGTCGGTGACCCTCGACGGTGGCACCACCCGCTGGTACGACAACCAGCGCCTGCGCCGGACCTTCATCTGGCTGACCGTGGTGTGGGCGGTCGTCTACGCGCTCAAGCTCGGCGTGCAGGTGATCCTCTACCAGGACAGCAGCGCCGGCTCCGACGACCTGCTCGGCATCGCGCGGCTGGCCCTGGGGTGGCCGCCCTATGCGCTGCTGGCCGCCCTGACCGTGTGGCAGGCCCGCCGCATCCTGCGCGACGAGCCTGCCTCGGCGCCGGCGTCCTCCGGGGCCGGGGAAGAGCCGGCCGCTTAACGGCTCTGGGCCGGCTCCGGTCCGCGTAACTGGCGACCGTTGCTCCCGCCGGCGCCTTATCGAGCCGGATCGGGCCATCCGGTCGGCCCTGGGGCGCCTCCCTGCCGGTTTCCGGGGTGCGTTGCCACGCCACGCTCAGCCCGGGCGGACCGGTTGCCCTGGGGCGTCGCTCTGCCTGTTCCGGGGTGCCAAGATCCATCGACATGTCGGATTTATACCCTGACAGGGTGTAAATCCGACACACGCGGTCCGGTGCTGCGCAGACGGGTCGAACCGGACTTTCCGCCCGTCGGGGTATAAGTCGGATAAGTCGTGGCGCGCCAGCGCCCGACTTATCCGTGCAAAAGCGGTCAGAAGACCTTGCCGCGGGCTCCTCGGAGCTGCTTGCCGTCCTCGTCGTTGTTGCCCAGCATCACGGCGCGGACCGCGTCCTCCATCTCCGACGTGACCACGAACACCAGCTCGTCGCCGGGCTCCAGCGGGTCGTCCGGGGTGGGGACCAGCACCCGTCGGCCGCGCAGGACGGCGACCAGGGCCGCGTCGTGCGGCAGGGGGACGTCGCGGACCGGGTGGCCGACGTACGGCGCGTTCTCCGGCAGCGTGATCTCGACCAGGTTGGCCTCGGACTGTCGGAAAGTCATCAGCCGGACCAGGTCGCCGACCGACACCGCCTCCTCGACCAGCGCCGCCATGAGTCGCGGCTTGCTCACCGAGACGTCGACGCCCCACTGCTCGTTGAACAGCCACTCGTTCTCGGCCCGGTTGATGCGGGCGACCACCCGCGGTACCGCGAACTCGGTCTTGGCGAGCAGGGACACCACCAGGTTGACCTTGTCGTCGCCGGTGGCCGCCACGACCACGTCGCACGAGGACAGGTCGGCCTCCTGCAGGCTCGACAGCTCGCAGGCGTCGGCGAGGATCCACTCCGCGGCGGGCACCCGCTCGGGGCGCACCATCCGCGGGACCCGCTCGATGAGCATCACCTGGTGGCCGTTGTCGACGAGCTCCTTGGCGATGGACCGGCCCACGTTGCCGGCCCCGGCGATCGCGATCCGCATGATCAGTGTCCCCCTTCGGGCGCCGAGCCGGTGACCTTTGTCACGGAGCCGGCCATCTCGTCGGTCAACAGCATGAACGCGAGGTCGCCGTCCTGGAAGACGGTGGACTCGGTCGGCAGCATCGCCAGGCCGAAGCGCATGAGGTAGGCCAGGCGGGCGCCGCTGCGCTGCTCGAGCTGGCCGACGGTGTGGCCGATCCAGTCCGGGTGCATGGGCACCTCGACGATGGACACGGTGCTGGTCGGGTCGCGCCAGACCTCGACGTTGCCCTCGGGGACCAGGTGGCGCAGCATCCGGTCGGCCGTCCAGCGCACCGTCGCCACGGTCGGAATGCCGAGACGCTCGTAGACCTCCGCGCGCTTCGGGTCGTAGATGCGGGCCACCACCCGGGTCACGCCGAAGGTCTCGCGGGCCACCCGGGCGGAGATGATGTTCGAGTTGTCGCCGGAGGAGACGGCGGCGAAGGCGTCCGCGCGCTCGATGCCGGCCTGCAGCAGGACCTCGCGGTCGTAACCGACGCCGTTCACCGTCGTGCCCTGGTAGTCCGAGCCGAGCCGGCGGAACGCATCGGCGTCCACGTCGACCACGGCGACCGTATGTCCGCGCTGCTCCAGACTCAGCGCGAGCGTGGAACCCACGCGCCCGCAGCCCATGATCACAACGTGCACGTCCCCGCCTCCGTGTCCTCGGCACTCAAACACGAGGATGTCATGCGCGGCCCAGACCGGTGCAACGGGAGGCGGCGCGGCCCGTACGCTTAGGCGTCGTGGCCAGTTCCACCTCCCTGATGAAGCGGCTGCTCCTGGGCCGGCCGTTCCGCTCGGACCGGCTCAAACACACTCTGCTGCCCAAGCGCATCGCGCTGCCGGTGTTCGCCTCCGACGCCCTGTCGTCGGTCGCCTACGCCCCCGACGAGGTCCTGCTGACGCTCTCCATCGCGGGTGCCTCGGCATTGACGATCTCGCCGTGGATCGGTTTGGCGGTCGCAGTGGTGATGCTCACAGTCGTCGCGAGCTATCGGCAGAACGTCCATGCGTACCCGTCCGGCGGCGGCGACTACGAGGTGGCGACGGTCAATCTCGGCCCGCGCTTCGGCGTGGCGGTGGCCAGCGCGCTGCTGGTCGACTACGTGCTGACCGTGGCCGTGTCGACCGCCTCCGGAGTGGCGAACCTCGGCTCGGTCGTGCCCTGGGTCGCCACGCACAAGGTGGCCATCTCCATCATTTCGATCGCCGTGCTCACCGCGATGAACCTGCGCGGCATCCGGGAGTCCGGGGCTGCGTTCGCGATCCCGACGTACGGCTTCATGATCGTCATGATCGGGATGGTCCTCACCGGCTTCTTCAAGATCTTCGTGCTGGGGCAGGATCTCAAGGCACCCAGCGCCGACCTGGTCATCCACGCCGAGCATACGAACATGACCGGCGCGGCCATGGCGTTCCTGCTGCTGCGGACGTTCTCGTCGGGCTGTGCGGCGCTGACCGGCGTCGAGGCCATCTCCAACGGGGTGCCGGCCTTCAAGGAGCCCAAGAGCAAGAACGCGGCGACCACGCTGCTGCTGCTCGGCACGATCTCGATCACCATGCTGCTCGGCATCATCCTGCTGGCCAACAAGACCGGGCTGAAGTTCGTCGAGGACCCCAGCCAGATCGTGAGCGGCCCGCACAACTACGTGCAGAAGACGGTGACCACCCAGCTGGGCCAGACCGTGTTCGGGGCGGGATCCATCCTGCTGTACGTCGTGGCGGTCATCACCGCCCTGATCCTGTTCCTGGCGGCCAACACGGCGTTCAACGGCTTCCCGGTGCTCGGCTCGATCCTGGCCCAGGACCGCTACCTGCCGCGCCAGCTGCACACCCGCGGCGACCGGCTGGCCTTCTCCAACGGGATCATCCTGCTGGCGCTGGCCGCCATGGTGCTCATCGTCGGCTTCAACGGCGAAGTGACGCGGCTCATCCAGCTGTACATCGTCGGCGTCTTCGTATCGTTCACGCTCTCCCAGGCCGGCATGATCCGCCACTGGAACCGCCTGCTGAGAACCGTCCGCGACAAGCAGGCCCGCCACCGGATGATCCAATCGCGCACCATCAACATGATCGGTCTCACGCTCACCGGCGCCGTGCTGATCGTGGTGCTCATCACCAAGTTCCTGCTCGGGGCGTACATCGCCATCATCGCGATGATCGTCATCTACTTCCTGATGGTCGGCATCAAGAAGCACTACGACACCGTGGCCCGCGAGCTGACGCCGAGCGAGGACCGGCCCGTGCTGCCGGCCCGCAACCACGCCGTCGTGCTGGTGAGCAAGGTGCACCGCCCGACCATGCGCGCGGTCGCCTACGCCCAGGCCACCCGGCCCGACAGCCTGACCGCGCTCACCGTCAACGTCGACGACCACGACACCCGGGCGCTGCAGGAGGAGTGGGAGCGGCGGGGCATCCCGGTGCCGCTGACCGTGGTCGAGAGCCCGTACCGCGAGATCAACCGCCCGATCCTCGACTTCGTGCGCACCAAGCGCCAGGACTCGCCGCGCGACGTCGTGACCGTGTTCATCCCGGAGTACGTGGTCGGCCGCTGGTGGGAGCACCTGCTGCACAACCAGAGCGCCCTGCGGCTGAAGGGGCGGCTGCTCTTCGAGCCCGGCGTGATGGTGACCAGCGTCCCGTGGCAGCTCAGCTCGATCGGCGACGTCGACATCGACCGGCTCGACGCGACCCTGAGCCGCGGCCCGAAGCGCGGCCCGCGCTCGGCCGCCAACCCCGAGTCATGACCGTCGCCGTCGGCGCCGACCTCGAGCTCGAGGTCGGCGCGGTCGCGCACGGCGGCATCTGCGTGGCCCGGCACGAGGGCCAGGTGGTGTTCGTGCGCCACGCCCTGCCCGGCGAGCGGGTCGTGGCCCGCATCACCGAGCGGGCCAAGGGCTTCCTGCGCGCCGACGCGATCGAGATCCTGCTGCCCTCGCCGGACCGGGTCATCCCGCCCTGCCCCTTCGCCGGCCCGGGCGCCTGCGGCGGCTGCGACTGGCAGCACGTCGCCTGGCCGGCCCAGCGCCGGCTGAAGGCCCAGGTCCTGCGCGAGCAGCTGACCCGGCTGGGCGGCATCGAGGATTTCGCCGGCATCGACGGCTTCTCGGACCTGTCGGCAGTGGTGGAAGCCCTGCCCGGCGGGCCGTTGTCCTGGCGCACGCGGGTGCAGTACACGGCCGGCCCCGACGGCCGCGCCGGCTTCCACCGCCACCGCTCCGCCGACATCGTGCCCGTCGACCGCTGCCGCATTGCCCATCCGGCGATCCAGTCCCTGCCCGTCCTGGACCGGCGCTGGCCCCCGGGCTCGGCCGTCGAGGCGGTGGCGAGTTCCACCGGCGACACGGCGGTGGTGGCCCGCGCGTCGCGCACCGGCCGCCCGACCGGCGCCGTCGAGCAGGTCCGCGAGTCCGTCGCCGGCCGCGAGTGGTCGCTGGACGCCACCGGCTTCTGGCAGGTGCACCCGCACGCCGTCGACGCCTTCACCGGCGCGGTCCTGCAGATGCTGCGCCCGGCCGCGGGGGAGCGGGCCTGGGACCTGTACGGCGGCGCCGGCGTCTTCGCCGCCGCCCTCGCCCCGCACTGCGGCCCGGTCACCGTGGTGGAGGCCGACGCCCGTGCGGTGGCGGCCGGCCGGCGGGCGCTGCGCGACCTGCGCAACGTCGCCTTCACCCGGGCGGACGTGGCCCAGGCGCTGGCCAACCCGCGGTGGCGCTCGGTCGACCTCGTGGTGCTGGACCCGCCCCGCTCCGGGGCCGGCCGCTCTGTGGTGGAGGCGATCGCGGCCCGCTCGCCCCGCGCGGTGGCCTACGTGGCCTGCGACCCGGCGGCGTTCGCGCGGGATGTGCGGACCTTCGCCGAGCACGGCTACGCGCTGACGGCGGTGCGGGCCTTCGACAGCTTCCCGATGACCCAGCACTTCGAGACCATCGGCCTGCTCTCGCCCACCGGCCTTCAGGCCCGGACCCGATAAGCCGCGCGCAGCTCGAAGCGTGTCATTGGGCCAGGGTGCGCCGGGGCGCGGGAGGCGGGCAGCCGAATTTCACCGTGCCGGTGCCCTGGCCGGGCGGCCGGTACCGGGCCGTGTGCGGGCCGTAGACTCCCCCTGTCGGAAAGGCTGGGTGAGTGCATGGCGACGCTGCGGGAGCGGCTGGCCGGCGGGGCGCCGCTGGTCGCGGTCAGCTTCGGCGACGACGACGCCGAAGGAGATGCGGCGCGGGCCCGCGCGCTCGGGGTCGACCTGGCCGAGCTGCGCATCGACTGGTACCGCAGCTATGCGCCCGGCGACGTGCGCCGCGCGGCCGCGGCGTTCCGGGCGGCCGGCCTGCCCACCCTGGCCACCATCCGGTCCAAGGCCGAGGGCGGCTACTGGCCGGGCGACGACGCCGAGCGGCTGGCGCTCTTCGAGGCGGTGATCCCGGAGGTCGACGCGGTCGACGTCGAGCTGTCCTCGGCGGGGATCCTGCCCGGCGTGGTGGCCGCGGCGCGGGCCGCCGACCGGCCGGTCATCGTGTCGTACCACGACTTCGAGGCCACCCCGGACGAGGCGGCGCTGCGGGCGACGGTCGAGGCGGCCGTGGCCGCGGGGGCCGACGTCGTCAAGATCAGCACGATGGCGCGCGGGCCGGAGGACCTTCGGGTGCTGGCCGGGCTGCTCCTGCGGTACGACTCCATGATCGTCATTGGCATGGGCGCCGAGGGGGCGGGGTCGCGCGTCTTCTTCCCGCTGCTCGGCTCCCGGATCACCTACTCGGCCATCGGCGGGCGGCCGGCCCCGGGCCAGCTGCCCTTCGCCGAGACGGTGCGGCTCCTGGAGACCTTCTCGCCCGGGTACGCCGCGCGGCGGGCCGCGGACGGCGACGCGTGAGCGGTCCGGAGCGGAGCGGAGGGGCCGCTC
Source organism: Dactylosporangium sp. NPDC051485 (assembly GCF_040682015.1). Classification (NCBI taxonomy): domain Bacteria; kingdom Bacillati; phylum Actinomycetota; class Actinomycetes; order Micromonosporales; family Micromonosporaceae; genus Dactylosporangium; species Dactylosporangium sp. NPDC051485. Next base: position 52,116 of record NZ_JBFAZW010000059.1, on the reverse strand, counting down.
ACCATGGGCTCAGTTTGTCGCGTCGGCGCCGGAGCGAAGCGGAGGCGGCGGCGTGAGCGGTCCGGAGCGGAGCGGAGGGGCCGCTCACCACATGGGCTCAGTTTGTCGCGTCGGCGCCGGAGCGGAGCGGAGGTGGCGGCGTGAGCGGGCCGGATGAGGACGAGCGGCCCCGCCGCGACCCGATGCGGGCGCTGCGGCGCACCATCGCCCAGACCGTCGTGGTGTTCACGATCCCGTTCGTCTTCGCCATCGGGCGGGCCGTGCTCGGGCTCGGCCGGCTCAAGGTGGACCGCAGCCCGGCCGCCTGGACCGTCTGGGGCATCGGGGTGGCGCTGATGGTGGCCGCGTCGGCGCTGGCGATCCAGATGCTGCGCGGGCGGGAGCCGGCCGCGACCGGCAAGGCGACCGTCTGGTGGGCCGCGGGGCTGTGGGCGGCCGGCCTGGTGCTCTCCATCGTCTACTCCAACATGGTGCCGGCGCCGACGCTGCGCTGAGTGGGCCCGGTCGATGGGGCCGGGCAGCGGGGCTGGCGGGTTGCTTCTATCTTCTGTGTCGGCCGCAGCGCGCGTCCGCGATACGGAGGAAACATGAGCCACCCCTGGACGAACCCCGGACCGGAGGAGCCGCCACCCCTGCGGCCCGAGGTGCCCGACGTGCCGCAGGGGGTGGCGTACGACCCCGCGCAGTCCTATGTGGTGTACCAGGCCGCGCCCGGCGCCGGCTTCGGGCCGCCGCCCCCGTACGACCCGATGGTCAGCCCCGACTACGCCGGCTGGTGGCGGCGCAGCACCCAGATCTTCAAGGCCGGGTGGAAGCCGCTCGTGCTGGTGCAGCTCGTCGGCCTCGTCGCGGGCCTGGCCGTGGCCATTCCCGAGGCCATCTGGGCCTACGGCGCCCTCAACGACTTCATCACCGACTTCAACGCCAACCAGCGGTCCGGCACGATCGACATGTCCGGCATGTGGAGCGGGATGTTGCGGGCCTTGGGCCTCGCCCTGCTCGCGATCATGGTGCAGGCCGTCGTCGCGGTCGCGGTGAATCATGTCGTGGTGTCGGTCGCCGCCGGCGTGCCGGTGCGGCTGGGGGCCGCCCTGGGCCTGGCCGGCCGGCGGTTCCTGCCGCTCATCGGCTGGCAGTTCCTGGCCGGCCTGATCATCGGCGTCGGGATCTGCGCCTGCTTACTGCCGGCGCTGTACTTCTGGGCGGTGTTCATGATCCTGCCGGCGGTCGTCGCCTTCGAGCGGGGCGGGTCGGCGATCTCCCGCTGCTTCCAGCTCTTCCACCGCGACTTCGGCAGCTCCCTCGCCCGGGTCGCGACCATCGCCGGCATCGCGATCCTGTCCGGCGTCGTGGCGTACGTCATCGGCACGATCGTCGAGGTGGCGTCCGGGAGCGCGACCCAGCCGACCACGGTGGGCGACGACGGCGCGCCGGTGTTCGCGACGGTGTCGATCTCCGTGGCGGTGGCCCGGCAGGTGCTGACCCTGCTGTTCAGCACGGCCACGCGGACGTTCACCGACGTGCTCGTGGTCACCGCCTACGCCGACATGCGCGGGCGCTACGAGCCGCTGGACACGGCCACCCTGGCCCGCGAGGCCGGCGTGCGCTGACCAACCGGGCGGTGCGGGTGCGGCTTGCCCCGTACCGCCCTTCGCCCCGAATCCTCGGCCACGCCCACGGGCGCCGCCGAGGACGGGTCGCTCACCCGCGGGGTGGGGTCGCGGGCTACGCCTGCAAGCACCGCGCCGGCCGCGTTCGGGCAGGACAGGGACGCCGCGATAGCTCGCCGTAGCGGTCGTGGAGGGGCGCGCGTAACACTGCGTCGCAGGTATGTGTGGAACCTGTCAAGATTCGTCCGGGCAAGGTACGTCACTGCGCGACCCCACTAGACTCGGCGCTCATGAGCGCAGAAGAGAACGAGGCCGCGTCCCTGCTGAGCACGGTCCAGGCCCCGGGTGATCTTCGTCGACTGACCGCCGCGCAGCTTGACGTGCTCGCCGCGGAGATCCGCGACTTCCTCATCGCGAAGGTCTCGCGCACCGGCGGCCATCTGGGTCCGAACCTCGGCGTCGTCGAGCTGACCCTCGCACTGCACCGCGTCTTCGACTCGCCGAAGGATCGGATCCTCTTCGACACCGGCCACCAGGCGTACGTGCACAAGATCGTCACCGGCCGCCAGGACGGCTTCGACCTCCTGCGCCGCCGCGGCGGGCTCACCGGCTACCCGAGCCAGGCCGAGAGCGAGCACGACATCATCGAGAACTCGCACGCCTCGACCGCGCTGTCGTATGCCGACGGCCTGTCCAAGGCCTTCGCGCTGCGCGGCGAGCCCCGTCACGTCGTGGCCGTCGTCGGCGACGGCGCGCTCACCGGCGGCATGTGCTGGGAGGCGCTGAACAACATCGCCGCCGCCAAGAACCCGCTGGTCATCGTCGTCAACGACAACGGCCGGTCCTACTCGCCGACCATCGGCGGCCTGGCCGACCACCTGTCCAACCTCCGCCTGAACCCCGGCTACGAGAAGGTCCTCGACCTGGTCAAGGACTCCCTCGGCCGGACCCCGCTGGTCGGCGCGCCCCTCTACGAGGTGCTGCACGCCGTCAAGAAGGGCATCAAGGACGCCGTCGCGCCCCAGGCGATGTTCGAGGACCTCGGCATCAAGTACGTCGGCCCGGTCGACGGCCACGACCGCGAGGCCGTCGAGTCCGCGCTGCGCAAGGCCAAGGGCTTCGGCGGCCCGGTGATCGTGCACGCGGTGACCCGCAAGGGCTTCGGCTACCGCCCCGCCATGGAGGACGAGGCCGACTGCCTGCACGGCCCGAGCAGCGCCTTCGACATCGAGACCGGCAAGCTGCTGGCCCCCGCCTCGGTCAAGTGGACCGGCGTCTTCGCCGACGAGCTCGTCGCCATCGCCGACGAGCGGGCCGACGTCGTCGGCATCACCGCCGCGATGGCCGAGCCGACCGGCATCGCCAAGCTCATGCGCAAGTATCCCGAGCGCGCCTACGACGTGGGCATCGCCGAGCAGCACGCCGCCACCTCGGCCGCGGGCCTGGCGATCGGCGGCCTGCACCCGGTCGTCGCCGTCTACGCCACGTTCCTCAACCGCGCCTTCGACCAGGTCCTGCTCGACGTGGCCATGCACAAGCTCCCGGTCACCTTCGTGCTCGACCGCGCCGGCATCACCGGCCCCGACGGCCCCTCGCACTACGGCATCTGGGACATGTCGGTGTTCGGCGTCGTGCCGGGCCTGCGCCTGGCCGCCCCGCGCGACGCCCAGACCGTCCGGGAGGAGCTGCGCGAGGCCATCGGCATCGAGGACGGCCCAACCATCCTGCGCTTCCCGACCGGCTCGGTCCCGGCCGACCTCCCGGCGCTGCGCCGCGTCGGCGGCGTGGACGGCTTCGGCGGCGTCGACGTGCTGGCCGAGGACGAGCGCAAGGACGTGCTGCTGGTGAGCGTCGGCGCCTTCGCCCACATGGCCGTGGAGGTCGCGGCGCGGCTGGCCGAGCAGGGCTACGGCGTGACCGTCGTCGACCCGCGCTGGGTCCGCCCGGTGCCCGTCGAGATCGTCGCCCTCGCCCGCGAGCACCGGCTCGTCGTCACCCTCGAGGACGGGGTGCGCACCGGCGGCGTGGGCGACGCGATCGCCAAGTCGCTGCGGGACGCCGACGTCTGGGTGCCGCTGCGGGACCTGGGGGTGGCGCAGGGATTTCACCCGCACGGGTCGCGCAACGAGATCCTCGCCGAGCTGGGGCTGACCGCGCAGGACGTGGCACGGCAGGTCACCGAGTGGGTGAGCCGGATCGAGGAGCCGGCGCCGCTGACGTCGGCCCCGCCCGTCCGGGCGCGTGCGCCGCGCCGCTGAGCCGGTTGCCAAGGGCCGCCGTCCCGCGACGGCGGCCCTTGCCGGCTCTCGCCCGGGCCGGGTGGGCGTAGCGCGCCGCTGAGTCTCGGCGCCCGACGTATCGACATACGGCTGTACGTGGGCACGCGGGAGTGTCGCGTGGGACTCTCTTCTGGCGAAGAGAGGGCACCGTGCCGGACGCGATCATCGAGCTCGACATCAGCGCGCCGTGGGAGCCGCCCGAGCCGCGGAAGCGCCCGTGGCGCCGGCGGTGGGTGGCGTTCGTCGCCGTGCTCGCCGTCATCGCGGGGCTGTGCGCCGGCAGCGGGACGCCGCCGGAGCTCGCGCCCGTGTACACCGCCGGCTTCCAGGTGCTGCAGGTCATGGCCGGCGGCGGGCGGTTCGTCCTGGCGCGCCTGCAGGCCGGGCAGAGCGCGATCGAGGCGCTCGACGCGCGCGGCGGGGCGCTGCTGTGGCGGTGGCCGGCGGGGCCCGGCGAGTCGATCATGGCGGTCACCGACCGGACCGTGGTGGTCCAGGCGGAGCGGACCGAGGACAACCTGGAGTACACCGGCGAGATCACGGCGCTGGATGCCACCAGCGGGCAGCCGCGCTGGACGCGGGCCAAGGCGCGCATCGACGGGCTGGCGCCGGGGCTGATCCTCGCCGAGGACATGGACCGGCCCGGGGGCGGCGAGCGGCGGGTCGCGCTCGACGAGGGCAGCGGGCGGGTGATCTGGTCGGCCGACGCGCCGCCCGGGGTGGTGACCAGCCTGGCGGCGGCCCGGCACGCGCAGGTGCGCCAGCTCAGCGAGCTCGACGGGGCCGGCGTGCTGCGGGTGCGGGACGTGCGCACGGGCGCGGTCGCCGCGACGTTCCGGCTGCAGTGGTCCGGCGCGGTGGGGCAGCACGCGGCGGGCGCGGCGGGGCAGGAGCTCGTGTGGCCGGCCGGGGCGGCGGGGACCGAGGTGTACGACCGGGCCTCCGGGCGCCGGCTGTGGGGCTGGCCGGGGCCGGGCGCCGGGTATCCCCGGCTCAATCCGTGCCTGCCCGGGCGGTACTGCGTCTTCGGCGCCGGCGGCACCGACGTGCTCGACGCCGGCACGGGGGAGCGGCGCTGGCGGGCCGGCGGGTACTCCGCCCTGCTCGGCGCCGACGACCGACAGATGATCATGTATCGCCAGGTGACAGACGAGTTCCGGCCCGACGACCTGGCGGCGTTCGACGCCTCAACCGGCGCGCTGCGCTGGCGGCGGACCGGCTGGCTGCTCGCCGTGGACGTCGCCGGTGCGCCGCCCTCGGCGGAGTACCTCGTCTGGCGGCCGGCGAGCGGCGCCGCGGCCGTCGTCGGCCGGCTCGATCCGCGGACCGGGCAGGTGCGCGCGATCGGGCGGGCCGAGAGGTTCTCCGGCAGCCCGCAGTGCGCGGCCACGGCCGATCGGGTGGCCTGCCTGGCGTTCGGCGTGGTGTACGTCTGGCGACTCCCGTGAAAGGGGGGCGCGGGGTGGGAACCGGGGGACGGGCGTGGGACTCTCTTCGGGCGGAAGGGGGGACCGTGCCGGACGCGATCATCGAGCTGGACATCGGCGCGCCGTGGGAGCCGCCCGGGCCGTCCCTCCGCGCCGCCCGGCGGATCCGGCGCCGCCTGCGGTGGCTCGCGGCCGTGGCCGTGCTCGCCCTGGCCGGCGGGTTGCTGAGCGCGGCCGGCCCGAGCCGGGGCCTCGATCCGCTGTACACGGTGGACTTCCAGGTGGTGCAGGTGCTGGCCGGTGGCGGGCGGTTCGTGCTGACGCGGTACCAGGCGGGCGGTCAGCCGGTCATCGAGACCCTCGCCGCGCGCGACGGGGCCGTGCTGTGGCACCGGGGCCAGGGGGCCGGCGAGGAGATCGTGGCCGTCACCGACCGGATCGTGCTGATCCAGGCCGAGCGGGCCGACGACGAGGCGTACGACGGACAGCTGACCGCCCTCGACGCGGCCACGGGGGCGGTGCGGTGGACGCGGGCCGCGACCCGGATCGTCGGGCTGGCCGGCGGGCTCGTGATTGCCGAGGACATCGCGTGGCCGACGGAGGGGCGGGGGTTCGACACCAGCTTCGGCTCGCCCGACGACGCCGGGGTCGCCCTGCCGCAGCTGCCGCACCACGAGCGGCACGTCGGGCTGGCCGAGGACAGCGGGCGGGCGGTGTGGACGGCCGACACCCCGCCGGGCGCGGTCCTCAGCGTCGCCAGGACCGACTATCGGCAGGTGAGCGGGCTCAGCGAGCTCGACGGCAACGGCGTGCTGCGGGTCCGGGACGTGGGCACCGGGGCGGTCGCGCGGACGTACCGCCTGCAGCTGTCCGGCCCGGTCGCGCGGCACGCGCAGGGGGCGGCCGGGCAGGAGATCGTGTGGCCGGCGGGGGCGGGCGGGGCCGACGTCTACGACCGGGCCACCGGGCGGCGGCTGTGGCACCGGGCGGGCACCAACGGTTACGACGATCCCTATCCGTGCCTGCCCGGGAGGTACTGCATCTTCGGCGACCGGCGCACCGACGTCCTGGACGCCGGGACCGGGGCCGCGCGGTGGCGGCTCGACGGGTACCTCGCGATGCTCGGCGCCGACGACCGGCACCTGCTCATGTACCGGCAGGTCGTCGACCAGTTCCGGCCCGACGACCTGGCCGCGTTCGCCGCGGGCGACGGCGCGACCCGCTGGCGGCGCACCGGCTGGCTGCTCAGCGGGCGGGAGGCCTTCGGGCTGCGCTCGCCCGGGTACTTCGTGTGGCGCCCGATCGACGACACCGCCGCGGTGATCGGCCGGCTCGACGCCGGCGACGGCACGGTCGACGTGGTCGGGCGGGCCGGCGAGTTCTACGGCAACCCGCAGTGCCTGGCCACCACCGGGCGGGTCGCCTGCCTCGCGATCGGGATGCTCTACGTCTGGCGGAACCCGTGATCGACCTCGGCGTCGTCGGGCCCTCCTGGGAGCCGCCGGACACCCCGCCGCCGCGCCGCCGGCCCGGGCGGCTCCGCGCCGTCGTGGTGGCGGCGGTGGCGGTGCTGGTCGCCGTACTGCCGGGAAAGGAATCGGCCGCGGACGGCCCGGCGCTGCGCATCGGCCCGGGCGAGCAGAGGGTGGCGCTGGCCGGTGGGTGGCTGTTCGTCACGCGGTACGCCGGGGAGGGCGCCCACACGCTCGAGGCGCGCCCGGGCGAGGGCCCGCCGCGCTGGACGGTGGAGCTCGCCGACGGTGAAAGCCTCGACTTCGCCGATGCGAGCGTCGTGGTCCTCGGCCTCACGTACCCCTTCACGCACGGCGGCATCACCGTCCGCGACGCGCACACCGGCGCCGAGCTGTGGCGGCGCGCGGGCGTCGTGGCGGTCGGCGCGGGCGGCGGCCGCCTGCTGCTGATGGACGCGAGCGTGCTGCAAGTGCGCGACGACGCCCCCGATCCCGATGGTGCGCCGCCGGTACCGCAGGAGAGCCGCCTCTTCGCCGTGGATCCACGCACCGGCGCGGAGGCGTGGACCCTCCTCGTACCGGCCGGCTCGGCGCCCTCGCTCGGCCGCGACCCGGACGACCCCTACCGCACCACGGCCCTCGGCGTCCTCGACCCCGATGGCGCGCTGCGCTTCTACGACCTGCGCACCGGCGCGGTGACCGGCGCCGCCCGGCTCGAGCGCACCGGCCCGGTCATGTACTTCGAGATCGGCGACTCGGGCCGCCGGCACGGCCAGGTGATGGTGAGCGAGGCCGACAGCAGCGCGGGCGTCTACGACCTGGCCTCCGGCCGCCGCGTCCTGCGGGCCGGCCCGCCAGCCCAGGGCATCCATTCCTGCGGCGCCGAGCACTGGTGCGTGAACGAGGGCCAAGGCGCCATCGCGTACGAGCCCGCCACGGGCCGCCCGGCCTGGCGCGTCGAATCCTCCGGGTTCACGGTCCTGGACCCCGTCACGGGCAGCACCCGCTGGCGGGCCGACGGCTACTTCCGCATCTCGGAGCTGGGCCCGGACGCCGTCGTCCTCGGCGCCATGGGCGACGACGACAACGTCGCCGGCTCGGGCGTGCGGGTCGCCGACGCGCGCACCGGGGCCGTGCGCCGCACCATCCCCGGCTGGCATTACCTGCAGTCCGTCGGCAACCGGCTCGTGGTGTGGCACCGCGCTGAGGGCTCGAAGCGCACGACGGTCGGTCTGCTGGACCCGGCGACGGGCGGGGTGCTGGTCCTCGGCTGGGCGGACACGTGGGCGGGGCGGCCGGAGTGCGTCACCGCTGGGGCCCTGATCGCCTGCGGCATCATGGGCGACATGACCCTGTGGCGCCTGCCGTCTTCGGGCCGATAGGCCGGACGCTGGCGCGCCACGACTTAGGGTGACCGTCAATGGGTTGGGGCGAAGGCGGCGGTCGGTGTGGCGGCGGAGTTTGCCGAACCCGTCGACCGCGTCGTCGGTCAGGCCCGGCCGGGCAGCACTCTTGAACCGTCAATCACTCAGTGTAGCGATGGACCTCGTGCCGGCGATCGCGGCCTGCGGCATGAGCGTGCACCATTTGACATTGTCGTTACCGTCCGGGGCGGTGATTCCGGGCGACCTAGGGGATAATAAATACATGGGGCAGCTGTCATTCTTCAGTCGCACGGAATTGGCTGCCATGCGCGACCGGACCAGGTCTCGGCGGTATTGTCCGGCAAGGGAGCAGTTCCGTCGGGAACATGAGCGGCATCGAGCGTGGGGCCTTGCTCGGAGGCATGCCGAGAAGCTACGCCGCATCCGTGGTGGCGTCCCGCCGGTGACCGCCGCCGACGATCGGCGGCCCGACCCGGCCCCCGCGCCGGTCCCGCCGACACTACCGCCCGAACAGGCCGAACACCCCGCCGACCAGGTCATCGCCGACCACACCGATCCCGCACCACCGGACCGCAAGGACGGCGCGGCAGAGTCCGGACGCGCCCGCGCGGGCCGTCGCACACCAACGCCACCGCCGCCGTCACACCGGCCCGCCAGTGCGGCAACGCTTCGCACAATCGGCCGCCATTCGCGCTCATCGGCAGCGTATCGCAGCCGGTTCTTGCATCTGCCACATCCGGCCGGCTGCCAATTCCGCCGAAGCCTGCGAAAGGTTGCGCATCATCCCAACGCGCCACCGGCGGAGCATTGCAGCGAATACGCACTCATCGGCAGTGCAGAGCGCCAAGCCACCGAACTGCCAGCCACTCGCCGTCACGATCACCTCCACGCTGGCCAGGGGCGGCGAGTGTTGGTTCTGCCGTCCCATCGGTAGTAGGTGCGGGCGATATTTCGCCCAAATCGCCCACAGGGTTGTCTCCGGGGGACGTGCGAGGGCTGCCTCAAGGGCGGCTCGCTCAGCACAATGGATGGGTGCTGCCGAGCGCGTCGCACGCCGACGGGGGCGTGATCGAGCTGGGGCTGATCCGCGACGCCCCCGCCATCGACGCCGACCGGGACCCGGCGGGGCTGCCCCGCGGGTGGGGGCTGCTGCTGGCGCTCGGGCTGGTGCTTTGCCTCGTGTCGGCCGCGCCGATGCCGCCGGCCCCGCGGGAGGTGGCCCGGCTGCCGTTGCGCAACGGCGCGTTCCACCTGGTCGGCGGGGTGCTGCTACTGCTGGAGAACGACCGCGCGCCCACGCCCGTCGACGCCTTCGACGGCGGTGGGGGCACGGCGATGTGGACGTACACGCCGGAGGGGCTGACCACGCTGTCGTACGCCGCCGCGGCGCAGGGCGTCGTGGTGCTCTGGCCCGACCTCTGCCGGTCCGGGGTGACCGGCACGACCGTGGCGCTGGACCTGCGGACCGGGCGGGAGCGGTGGCACGCCTCCGGGGTACCGGTGCGGACCGCCGGCTCGGTGCCCGGCACGGTGATCCTGCGCAGCCTCTGGTCGGACGGGTGCGAGGCGCTCGCGGCCAACGCGCCGATCGGCGGGGTGCTGCGCTGGCAGGCCCTCGACGCGGACGGGCGGGCGCTGTGGGAGGTGCCCGTCGACGCGGGGTCGCGGGTCGCGCTCGACTCGGCCGAGGACGGGGCGGCGTGGGCCGCGCTGGCCGACCGGCAGGGCGAGGTCAGCATCGCCGACTTCGCCACCGGGGCCCGCACGCGCGCCGGGTCGCTGCAGGTCGCGCCCGGCGACCTGATGCTGGCCGCCGGCGGGCTGCTGGTCCTGGTGAGCTTCGACGGGGCCGGGACGTCGGCGGCGCTGAGCGCGTACCGGCGCGGGGAGTACTCGGCGCCGGCCTGGCGCGCGCGGGTGCCCACCGGCCCGGCGTCCACGGGGAGCAGCCGCTTCGCGGTGCGCCCGTGCGGCCGGGCGCTGTGCGTGCTCGGCCGGCGCACCGTGGTGCTGGACCCGGCCGACGGCGCGGCGCTGTGGAGCACGGGCGGCCGCTCCGACCTGGCCGCGGTGCCGGGCGGGCTGCTGGCCGCCGCCGGGGCGCGACCGGTCGCGCTGCTGGACCCGTCCACCGGAGCGACGGTGGTGCGGCTCGGCGACTGGGAGCTGCTCGGCGTGGACGGGCCGGTCAGCGGTACGGCGGCAACAACCCCGGCAGCGACGGGCTCCCACGAGCCGGGCGCGAACGGGCGGCGGATGCTGCTGGGCACCGCCTCGGGCGACGGGACGCTGCTCGGGTTCCGGGCCGGGCCGGGCGTTGCCCCGCTGGTGACCGTCGACGCCCGGCTCGTCGGGTGCGAGCTGGACGGCGACCTCATCGCGTGCCGGACCTCGCAGGACGAGGTCGTCCTGCTGAGGCTGCCCGCCTGATCGCAGGAAGGTCCTGCCTGGCCGGCGGCGACTCGGTGCGCTTGTGGCGGTTGCCGGGCTGGCTACATTGGCTCACGGGAACTTCACGTCTCCTGCCGGAGACTGGCCCGGATCGGCTGGGGGTGAAAGGCGTGCGCGTGCTGGTGATCGAGGACGAGACCAATCTCGCCGACGCGATCGTCCGGGGGCTGCGCCGGCAGGGCATGGCGGTCGACGTCGCCTACGACGGCACGAGCGGACACGAGATGGCCATGATCACCCGGTACGACGTCGTGGTGCTCGACCGGGACCTGCCCGGCATCCACGGCGACGATATCTGCGCCGACCTGGTCGCCTCGGGCGCGCTGACCCGGGTGCTCATGCTGACCGCCAGCGGCAGCGTCGCCGACCGGGTCGAGGGCCTGCAGATCGGGGCCGACGACTACCTGCCCAAGCCCTTCGCCTTCGACGAGCTCGTCGCCCGCGTCCAGGCGCTGGGCCGCCGGGCCACGCCGGCCGCGCCGCCGGTGCTCACCATCGGCGACCTCGTGCTCGACCAGGCCAAGCGGGTGGCCACCCGCGCCGGGCAGCCGCTGGACCTCACCCGCAAGGAGTTCGGGCTGCTGGAGGAGCTGCTCAAGGCCCGCGGCGCCGTGGTCTCCAGCGAGGAGCTGCTGGAGCGGGTCTGGGACGCCAACGCCGACCCGTTCACCACCACCGTGCGGGTGACCATGATGACCCTGCGTAAGAAGCTCGGCGAGCCGGCGCTCATCGAGACCGTCGTCGGCGCCGGCTACCGGACCCGGCTACCGCAATGACCATTTACGACGCCCGCCGTACCGCGGTCTTCCGGCCCACCCTCCGGCTGCGGCTCACCCTCCTCAACGGCATCCTGCTCGTCGGCGCCGGCCTGGTGCTCGTCGTGCTGGCGTACCTGCTGGTCGACGGCGCGCTCAAGCCCGCCGACCAGCTCCAGCCGGGCACCCGCGTCGTGCTGGAGAACGGCTCCGAGATCGACGCGCAGACCTGGCAGGACGAGCTGGTCGACTCGGCCGAGTGGGAGCTGCTCACCCGGGGCAGCCTGGCCCTGCTGCTCATCGGAGCCGTCGGCGTGGCCGGCGCGTACGTGGTGGCCGGCCGGGCCCTGCGCCCCCTGCAGCGGGTCACCACCACCGCCCAGCGGCTCTCGGGCGAGTCCCTCGACGCCCGCATCAACTACGACGGCGCCGACGACGAGGTGTCGGAGCTGGCCAAGACCTTCGACGCGATGCTGGACCGGATCGCGTCGGGCTTCGAGACGCAGAAACGGTTCGTGGCCAACGCCTCGCACGAGCTGCGCACGCCGCTGGCGGTGATGCGGACCGAGGTCGACGTGACGATGGCCGATCCGGAGGCCGACGTCGAGGAGTACCGCAGAATGGCCACGGTCGTGCGCGACGCCTCGATGCGGGCCAATGCGCTGGTCGAGTCGCTGCTCCTGCTGGCCCGCACCGAGGCCCAGGCCGGCCGCCGGCTGGGCCGCAAGGTGAGCGCCGACCTCGCCACCGGGGTCACCGTCGCCCTGTCGGCGATGGGCAAGGAGGTGCAGCGGCTCAACCTCGACGTGAGCACCGACCTCTCGCCCGCGACCGTCGTCGGCGATCCGGGCCTCCTGGAACGCCTCGCGGGCAACCTCATCGAGAACGCGGTGCGGTACAACCACCTGGCCGGGCGCATCTGGGTGCGCACCGGCACCGACGACACCCTCGCCTGGCTCGTGGTCGGCAACACCGGCTTCGAGGTGGAGCCGACCGACCTGCCGGCGCTGTTCGAGCCGTTCCGGCGGGGCGGGCGGGAGCGGACGGGGGCGCGCGGCACCGGGCTGGGGCTGTCGATCGTCCGGGCGGTGTGTGAGGCGCACGGCGGCGGGGTCAGCGCGGTCGCCCTCGACGGCGGGGGCCTCGAGGTGACGGTGTCCCTTCCGGCGGCGGCGATCACGCCGGTGTTGAGCGGTACCGCTTCGGTGCGGCAGGCGGCTCGATAGCGCGGTCGGCGCGTCCTTCGAGATCGACGGCCACGAGGTGCGCATCGGGGCCGGCGTCGGCGTGTATTTGGCCGGGCCCGGCGAGCGGCCCGGCGCCGTCCTGCGCAACGCCGGCGAGGCGATGTACGCCGTCAAGCACGGGTCCGGCCGGCACCGCGCCTGACCGGCGCACCGTCAGGGCCGTCCGGACCGCCCCGCCCTGGACGAACTCGATCCGCAGCGCCGTCACGTGCACTGTCTACCGCCCGTCGCGTGTGCGCACCGTAATCGCCGGGGGCGGCGCACCCCGGCGGTTCGCTCACGGTACGTAGAGTTATCCCCCCTCTACGTACCGTGCGAAGCCGCCGCGGCGCCTCCGTTGCTAGTGTCTATATCACACAGCGTTAGGCATCCGTCTGATACGTCGCGTTACCGACGGTCACGGGGCCGCCGTGGAACCCCTAGAGCGCCGCGAAGTACGTCCGGGCCGCCTCGACCCCGCCGCCCCCGCCGAGCGCCACCATCAGGGCGATCCGGGCCTTGGCCGCGCTCAGCGTGCCGGCGCCGATCGCGCCCACCGTGCCGGCCAGCGCGACGCCCATCGGCAGCGCGTCGAGGTCCACCGGGCGGGCCCGGGCGCGGGAGGCGACCACGACCGGGATGTCCCACTCGACGAGGTCGCTGATCGCGGCCAGCAGCGACGCCGGCACGTTGAACATCCCGGTGCCCTCCAGAACCACGCCCCGGGCGCCGGCGTCGGTGACGGCGGTCAGCAGGGTGCCGTCCATGCCCGGGTACGTCTTGATCAGCGCCACCTCGGCCTCGGGCTCCCCGCGCGGGGCCGGTGGGCGGGGCGGCGCGGGGGCGAGCAGCTCCACGGCCGGCCCGGCCACCCGGCCCAGCGGCGGGTGCGGGGCGGAGCTGAACGCGGCCACGCCCGCCGCGTCGGCCAGGGTCGCCCAGCGGGCCGCGTGCAGCTCGTCGTTGAGGCAGACCACCGCCCCGGCGCCGGTCAGCGCCGGGTCGGCCGCGGCGGTGAGGGCCGCGGACAGGTTGCGCGGGCCGTCGCTGGACAGGGCGTCCAGCGGGCGGACGGCGCCGGTCAGCACGACCGGGCCGGGGCAGTACAGGTCGCAGAGGTAGGCCGTCTCCTCCAGTGTGTCCAGGCCGTGGGTGATGACCACGCCGGCGTAGCCCTCCTCGCGCAGCGCGGTGCGGGCCCGGCGGGCCAGGCCGATCATCGTGGCCGGGGTGGTGTCCCAGCTCGGCTCGGCCGCGACGTCCTCCACGTCGACGCTGGCGCCCCGCCGCCGCTCGGGGACCGCCGCCAGCAGCTCGGCGCCGCTCGCGATGCCGGCGGGGCGGCGGCGGTACGCCATCGTGTCCTTGGTGGCGAGCAGCAGGACCTTCACGCGCGCTCGTCCAGCCGGCGCTCCAGCCGCTCGATGCGCTCGAGCAGCGCGGCCATGGCGGGGCCCTGCGCCTGTCCCTGGGTATTGGCCTGCAGGTGCACGTAGCCGGCCAGCGCGGCCGCCACCGCCCGGCGGGTCAGGCGCATCTCGGCGCCGAGGGAGCGCAGGACCTGGCCGGCCGCGCCGTCGGGGTCGGCGACCAGGCCCAGCAGCAGGTGCTCGCAGCCGACGTAGTTGTGGCCGAGCGCGGCCGCCTCGGTCACCGCCAGCTCGAGCGCGCCGGCCGCGGTGGTGCCGTCCGGGTCGGGGCCGGCGGCGGGGATGGCCGCGGGGTCGATCTCGAGCGCCCGCAGCACGTGCAGGGCCAGGTTGCTGCCCTCGTCGACGAGGCCGGCGAGCAGGTGGCCGGTGCCGACCGTGCTGGCGGGGGCGGCCCGCTCGGCGGCCAGGCGCAGGACGGTGCGGGCCCGGGCGGTGAAGCCGGGCAGCCGGGCGGCGAGGGTGGCGTCGTCGAGGTCGCCGAGCACGGTCTCGCGCATCGCGGTCACCCGGCGCACGGCCTGCTCCAGGGCCCGCTGGCAGATCGCCGAGACGGGCACGCCGGCCTCGCGGACGGCCTCGGCCAGCTCGTCCGGGAGGTACACGTTGATTTTCGGCATACCCCCGTTATAACCCCAGTGGGGTTATGCCGTCTACCCGCGCTAGCCGATCGGCGCGCCGTGGGCCCGCATGAAGGGCAGCGGATCGATCGCGTTGGCCGGGGTGGTGGGCGGGGTGTTGACGTGGACCTCGAAGTGCAGGTGCGGGGCCGAGGAGTTGCCGGAGGAGCCCACGTAGCCGATGACCTGGCCGGCCTCGACGTGCTGGCCGGGCTGGACCGCGCCGCGGCGGACCATGTGGCAGTACAGGGTGGAGATGCCGCCGGGGTGCTGGATCTTGACGTACCAGCCGCAGCCGCCGACCGACGCGCTGCCGGTCTGGTCGCAGCTGTAGCCGGCCTCGATGTTGCAGACCACCTCGAGCACGGTGCCGGCCGAGGCGGCCCGGATCGGGGTGCCGACGAAGCTCATGATGTCCACGCCGGCGTGGTTGGGGTTGGTCGGGGTGCGGAAGCCCGGGCGGGCCGAGAAGCCGGGCAGCGGGCTCACCCACGTGCCGGTCGCGGTGTCCGGCGCGGCCGGGGCCGGGGCGGCGCACGGCGGCGGGGTGCCCGCGCGGTTCACGTAGGCGTCGGAGACGTAGGCGCCGTCGGCGAGGCGGTCCCAGAGGTCGGTGGTGCGCATCGTGCCGGTGATGACCTCGCCGTGGGCCTGGCAGACGATGGACAGCGGGGTGCCGTTGGGCAGGGACGCGTACTGGATGGCGCTGCGCGACGGTCCGCCGCGGGTCTTCAGCGCGACGGCGCCGGAGGCCACGGCGCCCGGGGTGGCCGGTGTGGCCGGGGTGGTCACGGCCGCCTGGGTCGCCGTCTTCTCACAAGCCGGGATCGGTACGTCCGCAGCCCGCCGGACAAACGCATCGCTCACGTACGACCCGTCGCTCAGCCGGTCCCATTTGTCGGTGACGCGCACCGGGCCCTGGTCGATGAGCTGGCCGCTGACCTGGCAGTCGATGCTCAGCGCGGTCCCGTTGGGCAGGGTGCGCAGGGAGGTGGTCCACACCGCCGCCCCGGCCCGGGCGTTGAGCGGGCGCTTGGGCGCGGCGACCGTCGCGCCGGTGGCGGCCTGGGCGCCTACGGGCGGTACCAGTGCGGCAATGACGACGGCGATGATCGGGATCGTTCTGCGCATGGTGCTCCCCCGGGGCGAGACGAGTCGTGCGGCTCGGGCCGGGGGGACCGCGAACCCCGCCAACGCTAGGCGCCGGCGGGGTCCGGATCGTGCTGATGCGGCGGTTCGTCACTCTTTCGGGGCGTTTGCCGCTCCTTCGGGCAGGAAACGCGCCCCCGTGACCCGCTCGGAGATACCCTCGCGGTCCAGGTACGGCGTCACGCCACCGAGGTGGAACGGCCACCCGGCACCGAGGATCATGCACAGGTCGATGTCGCGCGGGTCGGCGACCACGCCCTCGTCGAGCATGAGCCGGATCTCGCGGGCCAGGGCCTCGGTCGCCTCTGCGCGCAGCTGCTCGGCGGTCGACGGCGAGTCGCCGACCTCCAGCAGGGCGAGCACCTCGGGGTCCGGGTTGCCCTCGGCGTCGGTGAAGCCGCGCTTGCCGGCACCGACGACCCGGCCCAGGTTGGCCGAGACGCCGAAGCGGTCCGGGAACGCGTGGTGCAGCGTCTCCGCGACGTGGTGCGCGACGGCCGGGCCGACCATGCTCAGCAGGGCCATCGGGCGCATCGGCAGGCCCAGCGGGTCCAGCGCCGAGTCGGCAACGTCGATCGGGGTGCCGTTGTCCACGGCGCCCGTGACCACGCCGAGGAAGCGGGTGAGCAGCCGGTTGACCACGAACGCCGGGGCGTCCTTGACCAGCACCGAGGACTTCTTCAGCGCCTTGCCGACGGCGAAGGCGGTGGCCAGGGTGGCGTCGTCGGTCCGCGCCGCCCGCACGATCTCCAGCAGCGGCATCATCGCGACCGGGTTGAAGAAGTGCAGCCCGACGACCCGCTCCGGGTGGGCCAGGTCGGCCGCCTGCTCGGAGACCGACAGCGAGGAGGTGTTGGTGGCCAGCACGCAGTCCTCGCGCACGATCGCCTCGACCTCGGCCCACACCTGCTTCTTGACCTTGAGGTCCTCGAACACCGCCTCGAGCACCAGGTCGGCGTCGGCGAAGGCGGCCTTGTCGACCGAGCCGCCGACGAGGCCCTTGTACTTGGCCGCCTTGCCCGGGTCGAGCCGGCCCTTGGCGAGCAGCTTGTCGATCTCGGCGTGCACGTAGCCGACGCCCTTGTCGACGCGCTCCTGGTCGAGGTCGGTGAGCACCACCGGCACCTCGAGGCGGCGCACGAAGAGCAGGGCCAGCTGCGAGGCCATCAGGCCGGCGCCGACGATGCCGACCTTGTTGACGTCGCGGGCCAGGCCCGCGTTGGGCGCGCCGGCCGGCCGCTTGGCCCGCCGCTGCACCAGGTCGAAGGCGTAGAGGCTGGCCCGGGCCTGGTCGCCCATGATGAGGTCGGCGAGGGCCTCGTCCTCGGCCGCGGTGCCGTCCTCGAAGGAGGCGTCCTTGGCCAGCGCCAGCAGTTCGAGGGCCTTGCTGGCCGAGTTCACCGCGCCGTGGAGGCGCTCGTCGAGCTGGTGCTTGGCGAAGTACAGCACGCCGTCCCACATGTCCCGGTCGATCTCCGGGCGGGTCACCGTGATCTCGCCGTCCACCACGCCCTCGGCCCACGCGAGGGACCGCTCCAGGTAGTCGGCCGGCTCGAAGATCGCGTCGGCGATGCCCAGCTCGTGCGCCTGGGCCGGCTTGAGCTGCTTCTGGGTGAGCGGGTTCTGCAGGATGACCTGCGCGGCCGGCGCGATGCCGATGAGGTTGGGCAGCAGCTGGGTGCCGCCCCAGCCGGGCACCAGGCCGATCGCGACCTCGGGCAGGGCCAGCGCGGCCGCGCCGGAGGAGACGGTCCGGTAGTGGCAGTGCAGCGCCACCTCGAGACCGCCGCCCATCGCCGCGCCGTTGACGAAGGCGAACGTCGGCACCGGCGAGTCCCGGAACTTCTTGAAGACCCGGTGGCCGTACCGCCCGAGCTCCACCGCCTGGGCCCGCTCGGTGAGCAGCGGCATGCCGGTGATGTCGGCGCCGACGCAGAAGATGTACGGCTTGCCGGTCAGCGCGATGAACTTCGGCGCCGCCGCGACCGCCTCGTCGATGGCCGCCTCGAGGCTGGCCAGGCCGGCCGGGCCGAACGAGTTGGGCTTGGTGTGGTCGAAGCCGTTGTCGAGGGTGATGAGCGCGGCCCGCTCGCGGCTGGGCAGCGTGACGAAGCGCAGCAGCGCCTTGGTCACGACCTCGTTCGGGTTCGTCGGCGCGGCGGTCACTTGTTGCCCTCCCAGTTGGGGCTCTCCCAGATCACGGACGCGCCCATGCCGATGCCGACGCACATGGCGGTGAGGCCGTAGCGCACGTCCGGCCGCTCGGCGAACTGCCGCGACAGCTGCGTCATGAGCCGCACGCCCGAGGAGGCGAGCGGGTGGCCGACGGCGATCGCACCGCCCCACGGGTTGACCCGCGGGTCGTCGTCGGCGATGCCGAAGTGGTCGAGGAAGGCGAGCACCTGCACGGCGAACGCCTCGTTGAGCTCGAACAGGCCGATGTCGTCGATGGTGAGCCCGGCCAGGCGCAGCGCCTTCTCGGTGGCGGGCACCGGGCCGTAGCCCATGACCTCGGGCTCGACGCCGACGAAGCCGTAGGACACCAGCCGCATGCCGACGGGCAGGCCCAGCTCGCGGGCCACCTCCTCGGCGGCGATGATCGACGCCGTGGCGCCGTCGTTGAGGCCGGCCGCGTTGCCCGCGGTCACCTTGCCGTGCGGGCGGAACGGGGTCTTGAGGGTGGCGAGCTTCTCCAGGCTGGTCTCCCGCGGCGCCTCGTCCACGGTGGCCAGCCCCCAGCCGGTCTCCGGGTCGCGGGTGGCCACGCTGACCAGGTCGGGCTGCAGCTTGCCGGCGGCGTACGCGGCGGCGGTGCGCACCTGCGAGGCGTAGCCGAACCTGTCGGCCCGCTCCTTGGTGATGCCGGGCAGCCGGTCGTGCAGGTTCTCCGCGGTGGAGCCCATGACCAGTGCGGACGGGTCGACCAGCTTCTCGGCGAGGATGCGGGGGTTGGGGTCGACGCCCTCGCCCATCGGGTGGCGGCCCATGTGCTCGACGCCGCCGGCGATGGCCACGTCGTAGGCGCCGAACGCGATGCCGCCGGCCACGGTGGTGACCGCGGTGAGCGCGCCCGCGCACATGCGGTCGATCGCGTAGCCGGGCACGGTCTTGGGCAGCCCGGCCAGCAGGGCGGCGGTCCGCCCGATGGTCAGGCCCTGGTCGCCGGTCTGCGTGGTGGCGGCGATGGCGACCTCGTCCACGCGCTCGGGCGGCAGTTGCGGGTTGCGGCGCAGCAGCTCGCGGATGCAGCGGATGACGAGGTCGTCGGCGCGGGTGTTGGCGTACATCCCACCGGCCTTGCCGAACGGGGTGCGCACGCCGTCGACGAAGACGACGTCGCGGACAGCACGGGGCACGAGAGTCCTCCTAGCAACGAATTACCGGCCATGTTACTCGCCAGTAGGTCCGCCGTTGCTGTGAACCCCTTCACCTCGCCCCTGGGTGATCTTGCGGAAAAGTCGGGCACTGCGTGCCGCGACTTTTCCGACTTTTCGCCCGACGGGGCATAGGTCCGGAATCGCGGGTACGGCCAGCCGCTGACCCGCGCATATCGGACTCGCCGCCTGTCGGGGTATAAATCCGATAAGTCGTGGCGCGCCAGCGCCCGACTTATCGGGCATTCGGCGCTCCTGCCCACGAGGTGCGTCAGGAAGGCGGGAGGCGAGGCTGACCTGCCACGGCGGGCGCCGTGGCCGGATGTCGGGCATTCGCGCTCATGCCGCGGGGTGGAGGGCCTCCGTCAGGCCGGGGGAGATGAGGCCGACCTGCCACGGGCGGGCGCCGTAGCCGGCCAGCACCGCCGCGACCGCCTCCTCCGTGAGCTCCTCGGGCGGGGACCAGGCCAGGCGGCGTACCGAATCCGGGGCGATGAGGTTCTCCGGCGGCAGCTGGTTGGCGGTGGCCAGGCCCAGCACCACCTCCCGGCACCGGGCCAGGCGGGCGGCCGCGACCGGGTCGCGCTCGGCCCAGCGGTGCGGCGGGGGCGGCCCTTCCGACGGGGGCGTGATGGGCAGCTCCTTGTCGCTCAGCGCCCGGGCGTCGGACAGCGCCACCAGCCACGTCGGGGCGAGCCGGCGCACCGAGCGACCGCCGAAGCCGGGCAGGGCCACCAGGGTCTTCTCGTCCTTCGGGTCGGCCTCGGCGGCGGCGATGATGGCGGCGTCGGCGAGGACCCGGCCGGGGCTCGCGTCGCGGCGCTGGGCGATCTCGTCGCGGGTCGTCCACAGCGCGCGGACCCGGGCCAGGGCGCGGGCGCCGCGGACCCGGTGGATGCCGGAGGTGCGCCGCCACGGGTCGGCCCGCACGCGGGGCGGGTCGCCGGCCGAGGCGACGAGCGCCGCGAACTCCTGGGCCGCCCACTCGGTCTTGCCCTGCTCGGCCAGCTCGGTGGCGAGCGTCTCGCGCAGCTGGAGGAGCAGCTCGACGTCGAGCGCCGCGTAGGTCAGCCACGACGAGGGCAGCGGCCGGGTGGACCAGTCCGCGGCGGAGTGGTGCTTCTCCAGGGTGTACCCCAGCAGCGACTCGGTCAGCGCGGCCAGCCCGACCCGCTCGAAGCCGCACAGGCGGGCCGCCAGCTCGGTGTCGAACAGCCGGGTGGGCCGCAGCCCGAGCTCGGTCAGGCAGGGCAGGTCCTGGCTGGCGGCGTGCAGGATCCACTCGGTCGGCGAGATGACCTCGTCGAGCTCGGGAAGCTGGCCGAAGGGGAGCGGGTCGATGAGCACCGTGCCGGCGCCGGCCCGGCGCAGCTGGACCAGGTATGCCCGGTGGGTGTAGCGGTAGCCGGAGGCGCGCTCGGCGTCCACGGCCACCGGTCCGGTGCCGTTGGCGAAGCGTTCGACGGCGCGCGCCAGCTCGGCCCGGTCGGCGATCGGCTCGGGCGTCCCGTCTCGGGGGGCGGTCAGCAGGACGGGCTCGGTCTGTGTGTCCGGTTTGGCCGGACTGTCTGGCTCCTCGTCCCGACGCCGCATGGGGGGTTCGTCGGTCACGCGACAACCGTACGTTGCGCCATAGGTCCGCCCGTGCAGCCGGTCCGGCGCGTCGGCGTTCTTACGATCTTCTTCGTTGTCTCTCCGGCCGCGCGGGGGCGCCCTCACGGGTCGCGCAGACGCCCTCGCAACATCCGGACGGTCGCCGCCGAGGCCCCGAAACGGGACGGACAGACGGTCATGGTTGGCAGTACGGTCTGCTGACACGGCCGGTCAGGTTGTGTACAGACCAGCCTCGGGAGGTCGCGGGGCTTGTGCGGGGCAACTAGGGTGAGGGCCGACCGCGGTATCGCCGGATGACCCCCTCCGCGGGTGCGCGTCCTCCGGCGGAACGGGTGGAACCGTGACAGGAAGGAAAACGAGCGGCATGACGGCCGGGTATGACCCCTCCAACCCGGTGGCTTCCGGCAACCCGGATGTGCACGAGGATCCGGAACGACTCGGTCCACTTCCCCCCAGGCTTCACCAGGCCGGCTCCCTCCCGACCGGGGCCCTCCCGACCGGGTCCATCCCAACCGGCCCGATCTCCACGGGCCCGCTGCCGGCCCAGACGACCAGCGCCTGGCCCGTCTCGGCGCCGGCCGGGCCGCCGCCGCACAGCGCGCCGCCGATGCCGACGCCCGCGCGGCGCAGCCCGCTGGCCGCCGTCGCGCTCGTGCTGGCCCTGCTGCTGCTCGTGGTCGTCGGGGTGCAGGCGGCGTTCATCGTCGACCTGGAGAAGAAGGCCGACAAGGCCGACGCCGCCGCGCACAGCGCCCAGGCCAACGACGCGGCCCGGCTCAAGGCCCTCGAGGACCGCGCCGACCGGCTGGAGCAGAAGACCGGCGGCAACCTGAACGCGGCCGACGTCGCCGCGAGCGTGCGGCCGAGCGTCTTCCGGGTCAGCACGAAGTACGCGACCGGCACCGCCTTCGCGATCGGCAAGGCCCCGGCCGGCGGCGGCACCGACCTGATCACCAACTACCACGTCGTGCAGGACGCCTACACCAAGGGTGAGAAGGACGTCAGCCTGGAGCGCACCGACCAGCGCTTCCCCGGCAAGATCATCGAGGTCCACCCCGACAAGGACCTGGCCGTGCTGCACACCGACGAGGACTTCACCCGGCTCACGGCGGCCGCCGAGCCGCCCAAGGTCGGCGAGCCCGTCCTGGTCATCGGCTCCCCGCTCGGCCTCGAGGACACCGTCACCACCGGCGTGGTGAGCGCCTTCCGCCAGCTCGGCGGCGAGTCGCTCATGCAGTTCGACGCGGCCATCAACCCCGGCAACTCGGGCGGCCCGGTGTTCAACGCCAAGAAGGAGGTGGTGGGCGTCGCGACGCTCAAGGCCCAGCAGGCTGAGGGCATCGGCCTGGCCATCCCGATCTCCGTGGTCTGCAACACCGTCGCGGCGGTCTGCTGACCCACTCTCGCTTCCCCGGCCCCGGCCGGGGTGCCCCGACCCGGTGCCGACCCGGTGGCGCCGGGAGTACGACTCCCGCGAGGGTGCTGCCCGGCGGGACCATCAGGAGGAAGAAACATGACATACCCCGGCAGCCCCCAGGGGAACCCGAACGAAGGCTACGGCTACCCCGACCCCAATGCCCCGACCGGCGCGTACCCGCCGCCCCAGGCGCCGGCGGGCGGCTATCCGGGCTCGCCCGCGGCCCCGCAGTACGGCGAGCCGGCTCCGCAGTACGGCCAGCCGGCCCCGCAGTACGGCCAGCCCGCCCCGCAGTACGGCCAGCCCGTGCCGCCGCAGCCGCAGCCGGTCCACGACCAGGGCACGACGCAGCTGCCGACCTACGGCGAGGCGACCTACAGCCTCGACCCGTCGGTGTCGGCCCCGCCGACCGCCCCGGTGCCGCTCGCGCAGCCGGCTCCGCCGATGTCCGCGCCGCCGATGTCGGGCCCGCCGATGTCCGGCCCGCCCATGTCCTACGGCCCGGTCTCGGGCCCGCCGACCAGCGGCTTCCCCGGCGCCTACCCGGCCCCGCCGGCGAAGAAGCGCGGCATCGCCGTGCCGCTGCTGGCGAGCCTGCTGACCCTGGCGGTCATCGCCGCCGGCGTCTTCGTGTTCCTGTACGTCGACAAGTCGGACAAGCTGACGCAGTCCGAGACCCAGTCGGCGCAGCGCCAGGCCGCGCTCGACCAGTCCAACAAGGACCTCGACCAGACCAAGACCGACCTCAAGGCCAAGGCCGACGAGCTGACCAAGGCCCAGCAGGACCTGCGCGGCACCCAGGCCGACAGCACCGAGGCCAAGCGTCAGCGCGACGTGATCGGCAGCTGCCTGAAGCTGCTGATCGAGGCCCTCGACGCCTCGAACCAGGGCGACAAGACGACGGCGCAGAACAAGATCAGCCAGATGGAGAAGCCCTGCAACGAGGCCCAGCGGATCCTGGGTATCTGATCGCAGCCGCGCTTCACCGTGTCGCGTTCGGCGGGGGCCCGGTTGGGCCCCCGCTTCGCGTTTACGCGGTGTGGACCAGCTCGACGAGCCGGGTGAGCGCGTCGGGATCGGTCTCGGGCAGCACGCCGTGGCCGAGGTTGAAGATGTGGCCGGGGGCCTTGGCGCCCTCGGCCAGCACCCGGCGGGCCTCCTGCTCGATGACCTCCCACGGGGCCAGCAGGACGCACGGGTCGAGGTTGCCCTGCAGCGCCTTGCCCGGCACGCGCGCGGCGGCCACGTCCAGGGGCGTGCGCCAGTCGACGCCCACCACGTCGGCGCCCGCCTCCGCCATGGCCGGGAGCAGCTCCGCGGTACCGACGCCGAAATGAATCCGCGGAATCGGCCCCCGCAGCTCGTGCAGCACCGCCCGGGAGTGCGGCAGCACGTAGCGGCGGTAGTCGGCCTCGGACAGCGCGCCCGCCCACGAGTCGAACAGCTGCACCGCGTCCACCCCGGCGTCGACCTGCACCTGCAGGAACGTGCGGGTGATGCCGGCCAGCCGGGCGCACAGGGCGTGCCAGACGTCGGGGGCGCCGTACATCAGCGTCTTGGTCTTCGTGTGGTGCTTGGACGGGCCGCCCTCGACCAGGTAGCTGGCCAGGGTGAACGGGGCGCCGGCGAAGCCGATCAGGGCCGTGTCGCCGAGCTCGGCCAGCAGCAGCCGGATGGCCTCCGCGATGAAGCCCACGGACTCGCCGTCGAGGTCGCGGATCGCCTCGACGTCGGCCATGGTGCGCACCGGCTCGGCCACCACGGGCCCGGTGCCGGCGACGATGTCCAGGTCGATGCCGGCCGCCTGGAGTGGCACGACAATGTCGCTGAACAGGATCGCGGCGTCGACCTTGTGCCGCCGCACGGGTTGCAGGGTGATCTCGCAGACCAGGTCGGGCCGGCGGCAGGACTCCAGCATGCCGATGCCGGCGCGCAGGTCGCGATATTCGGGCAGGGAACGGCCCGCCTGGCGCATGAACCAGACCGGGGCGTGCGGGACGGCCTCGCCGCGGGCGGCGCGCAGAAGCAGCTTCGTCGTGTCGTTCATAGCCGTCCCATCGTTTCACTCGGTCTACACCGGCGGCGCGGCGGCACCCCCTGCGCACGTTTCCGATTTAGTCTTCCGTTATGGCGCCATCGACCGCGACTCCACCCACGTTCACCCGGGCGGTGGAGGAGCTGCGCGCCGCGACCACCCGGCCGGAGATCACGCTCGAGGAGGTCCCGGCCCCGCAGCGGCTGGCGCCGTACGCCCACGCGATCAGCGGCACCGTCCTGCGCCACGGCGACGAGGTGGCCACGGGCCGGCTGATCCTGCTGCACGACCCCGCCGGGCACGACGCCTGGGACGGGACGATGCGGCTGGTGACGTACGTGACCGCGGAGCTGGAGGCCGAGCTGGCCACCGATCCGCTGCTGCCGGGCGTGGGGTGGAGCTGGCTGGTGGACGCGCTGGACGGGCACAGCGCGGCGTACACGGCGATCGGCGGCACGGTCACCCAGACCATGTCCACGCGCTTCGGCGACCTGGCGGGGCCGCCGCCGGCGGCGGACCTCGAGATCCGGGCCTCCTGGACGCCGACCGACGACGACATGCAGGCCCACGTGCAGGCGTGGTGTGCGCTGCTGGCCTCGACGGCGGGGCTGCCGCCGCCGGGGGTCACCGCGCTGCACGCCTGACCGCGGCCGGTTGTTGCGGCTTTTTCGGATATTCCGCCCGCCGGGGTATAAGTCCGATAAGTCGGGCGCGCCAGCGCCCGACTTATCGTTTCCGCAGCTCACGGCCCTCGCGCGGGCAGGGCTACGGGAGGTTGGCGACCAGGTCGGCGAAGTCGCGGCGGCGGCCCGTGTAGAAGGGGACCTCCTCGCGGACGTGGCGGCGGGTGGCCGACGCGCGCAGCTCGCGCATCAGGTCGACGATGCGGTGCAGCTCGTCGGCCTCGAAGGCGAGGATCCACTCGTAGTCGCCGAGGGCGAAGCTGGCCACGGTGTTGGCGCGCACGTCCGGGAAGCCGCGGGCCATCTGGCCGTGCTCGGCGAGCAGGGCGCGGCGCTCCTCGTCGGGCAGGAGGTACCACTCGTAGGAGCGCACGAACGGGTACACGCACACCCATTCCCGGACGTGCTCGTCGGCCAGGAAGGCCGGGACGTGGCTCTTGTTGAACTCGGCCGGGCGGTGCAGGGCCATCTGGGACCAGACCGGCGCCATGCGCTGGCCGACGCTGGTGCGCCGGAAGCCCGTGTAGGCCTCCTGCAGGGCCTCGGCGCTCGGGGCGTGCCACCAGATCATGAGGTCGGCGTCGGCGCGCAGGCCGGCGACGTCGTAGGTGCCGCGGACCACGACGTCCTTCGCGGCCAGGTCGGCCAGGAACGCGCCGGCCTGGGTGGCGTCGCGGTGGTCCGGGCCGTACGGGGTCTCGAGCCGGAACACCGACCACATCGTGTACCGGATCGTGTCGTTGAGCTCGCGGATGCGCGCGGCGTTCGTGGTCGTCATGGCGTCTATTGTTCCAATCCTGGTGTAGTGCCGGCCCAGCCCAGTACCGTGTCGGCGGCGGCTCGGCCCGACGCGATGCAGACCGGGATGCCGACGCCGTCGTAGGCCGCGCCGGCCACGGCGATCGCCGGGTGCGCGGCAAGGCCGGCCCGCAGCGTCGCGACGCGGTCGCGGTGGCCCGGCTCGTACTGCGGCAGCGCCCCGCCCCACCGGAACACCGCCCGGTCGATCTCGGCGGGCAGCGCGCCCATCCCCAGCAGCTTCGCGACCTCGGCCCGCACGACCTGCACCAGGTCCTCGTCGGGGTGCTGCAGCCGGGCCTCGTCGCCGTGCCGCCCGATCGACGCGCGCAGCACGGTCACGCCGGGGCGGCGCAGGTGGGCCCATTTGCGGTCGAAGAACGTGACGGCCTTGACCGCGTAGCCCTCGGTCGCCGGCACGAGGAACCCGGACAGCTCGGGCAGCGCGGTGTCCGGCAGGGCCAGCGCGACGAGCGCCACGCTGGCATATTCCAGCGGTACCGCCCGGGCTCCCTCGACGGATGCCAGCAGGCGGGCCGCGGGCGCGGCGGGCACCGCGAGCACCACCCCGTCGGCGTCCAGGGTCTCGGCGTCGCGGGTCGAACCGAGGGTGAGGCGCCAGCCGGCGCCGTGGCGGTGCAGGGCGCGCACGGTCACGCCGCTGCGCACGTCGGGCAGCGCCGCGGCGACCGCGCCGACGAGCCGGCCCATGCCGCCCTGGATCGTGCCGAAGACCGGGGCGCCGGGTGTACGCTGGCTCGCCCCCACGGCCTCGGCCAGCGCGTCGGTCAGCGTGTGGGTGCGCTCGGCCGCCGCGGCCAGGGCCGGCAGGGCCATGCGCAGGGAGAGGCGGTCGGCCCGGCCGGCGTAGACCCCGCCCAGCAGCGGCTCCACGTAGTGGTCGACGACGGCGTCGCCCCGGCGCGCCCGGACCAGCCCGCCCACGGTGACGTCGCCGCCAGGGGGCAGCAGCGGCGCCGGTGCGGGCTCGTCGGGTGCCGAATCCGCGGCCTGCAAGGGAATGCCCATCAAGGTCCCGGCGGGCAGGTCGCGCAGGCCGCCGTCGAGGGCGACCGCCGCGCGGGCCGGCGTCGGGTGCACGATCGCGGGGCCGAGCCCGACCTCCTCGGCCAGGCGCACCGCCGCGCTGGGCCCGCCGGCCGGGTCGCCCATCAGGAACGACTCCGCGCCGCGCTCGACCGGGCCGCCGGCGAGGTCACCGGTGGCCAGCTTGCCGCCGGGCCGGTCGCGCTGGTCGAGCACGACCACGTCCAGGTCCGGGCGCAGGGTGTGCAGCCGGTGCGCCGCGGCCAGCCCGGCGATTCCGCCTCCGACGACCACGACGCGTGTCATACCGGCAGTCTATTGTCGCGGCACGGGCGAGCGGCGAGTGGCAGTGATCACGGGGGCAGCGCACGGCATCGGGCGGCGTCGCGGTCGCCATGCGCCCCGAGGACTGCGACTCGGTTGCCCATGGCCCGCTTCGCCCAGCCCGACGACATCGCCCGGCGGTCGCGTGTCTGGCCGGCCCGGCGCGCAGCGGCTTCGTCAACGGCGCCGCGCAGTCCGTCGACGGGTCGTCGCTGCGCCTCGAGGCCCGCGGCCGGTAGCCTGCCGCGCCGGTCGATCGTTCACACGTACGAGGGGTGTTCGGCGGCCGCGGCCCGGGCGATGTGCGTCGATATGTCGGCGCCAAGGGTGATCCGGCGGGAGGCAATGTCCATCTGAGGGGCGAACCCCTCTGGAAGATCGCCGCGAAGGCGCGCACACTCTCGGGGATGAGCGACCTCGCGTCCTCCCGCCCAGCGCCCGACGAGCCGCCGGCCCCGCGCCCCGGCGGCCCGAGCGACGTGTCCGGCCTGTTCCCGCGGGCGTCCGAGCTGTTCGTGCCGGCGGCCCGCGAGCCGGCCGACGCGCTGCCGGAGGGCCTGGACGGGTTCGCCGTGAACCCGCTGGCCGAGGTGATCGCCGAGCTGGGCGACACCGGCGGCTTCGGCGGCGGCACGGCCCCCTTCGCCGGGGGCATGGGGGAGTACCTCCCCGACGAGACCGAGCCGACCGCCCGCACGATCGCCGCGCTGCTGGCCGCCCCCGCGACCCCGGCGGCCGAGCTCGCCGACGCCGTGGCCTGGTGCTACGACGACGCCGCCCTGCCGCTGCTGCTGCCGCTGGCCCGCCACCCCGACGCCGCCGTGCGCCGGGCCGTGGCCCAGGCCCTGCCGAGCGTCCTCGGCGACGCCGACCCCGCCGAGACGGTCCGCGCCCTGGTCGGACTCAGCGGCGACGCCGACGAGGACGTGCGCGACTGGGCCTGCTTCGCGCTCGGCACCCAGCTGTCCGAAGTGGACGGTCAACTGGTCCGCGACGCGCTCGCCGCCCGCCTCGACGACCCGCACGACGACACCCGCTGCGAGGCGCTGCTCGGCCTGGCCCGCCGCCGCGACGCCCGGACCCTGCCGGTGCTGCGCGAGCGGCTGTCCCGCGAGAACGTGTACTCGCTGGAGATCGACGCGGCCGGCGCGCTCGGCCACTCCTCGCTGCACACGCTGGTCCGCGGCCACCTGTCGGGCTGGGACGACGACGTGGTGGCCCGGGTCTGCGCCGCGCTGCGCCTGACCGACCCGGACGGCGTCGGCGACGACCTGCTGGACGGGCTGGCCGAGTGGTTCCGGCTGGGTGCGCCGCACGCCACCGACGAGGACCGGTACTGGTGGTCGGTGGCGCTGCAGTTGCTGGAGCACGCGGAGTACCGGGCGCCGGAGATCGCCGAGCAGGTCCACTACCGGCTGGCGGGGGCGGAGCCGGCGACGTCGCTGATGCTGGGCTCGCGCCTGTCCCAGCTAGCCGGCGACCACGGCTGGCCCCGCTGGCGCCCGTCCGGCGAGGCCCCGCCGGAACCGCGGTAAACGGACATTTACCCTGCCGGGGTATAAATCCGATAAAGGTGACCGTCAATAGGTTGGGGCGAAGGCGGCGGTCGGTGTGGCGGCGGAGTTTGCTGGGCAGCACTCTTGAACCGTCGATCACTCAGTGTCGCGATGGGCCTCGTGCTGGCGATCGCGGTCTGCGGTATGAGCGTGCACCATTTGACATTGTCGTTACCGTTCGGGGCGGTGATTCTGGGCGAGGTCGGGGATAATAAATACATGGGGCAGCTGTCATTCTTTAGTCGCACGGAATTGGCTGCCATGCGTGACCGGTCCAGGTCTCGGCGCTATTGTCCGGCAAGGGAGCAGTTCCGTCGGGAACATGAGCGGCATCGAGCGTGGGGCCTTGCTCGGAGGCACGCCGCGAAGCTACGCCGCATCCGTGGTGGCGTCCCGCCGGTGACCGCGGCCGACGATCGGCGGCCTGACCCGGCCCCCGCGTCCGACCCGGCCCCCGCGGCGGTCCCGCCGACGCTACCGCCCGAACAGGGCGAACACCCCGCCGACCGGGTCGTCGCCGACCACACCGAACCCGCGCCGCCGGGCCGGGAGGGCGGCGCCGCAGCGTCCGGGCGCGCCCGCGCGGGCCGTCGCACACCAACGCCACCGCCGCCGTCACACCGGCCCGCCAGTGCGGCAACACGTCGAACAATCCGCCGCCATCCGCGCTCACCGGCAGCGTATCGCAGCCGGTTCTTGCATCTGCCACATCCGGCCGGCTGCCAATTCCGCCGAAGCCCGCGAAAGGTTGCGCACCATCCCAACGCGCCACCGGCGGAGCATTGCAGTGAACACGCACGCATCGGCAGTGCAGAGCGCCAAGCCACTGAACTGCCAGCCACTCGCTGTCACGATCGCCTCCACGCTGGTCAGAGGCGGCGGGTGGTGGTTCTGCCGTCCCATCGGTAGTCAGCGGCGTCCAGGGTCGGGCCGAGCAGGGGCGCGTCGTGCCGGTTCGCGCCGGCCCCGATGATCCCGAGCGGGATCCGGCGGCCGTCCGCGGCGACGGAACGTTTCCGGCCGCCTTTTGCCCCGGTCGGCGGTGACGGACCGGTGTGCTCCCCACCAGCAACGGCTCTGGTGATACACCCGTCGACAGCCACATCGGTCAGCTGCAGCCCGATCATCTGGTCGAACGCCGCCAGGACCAGAGCGTGCAACTGCCGGGCCACACCAGCATCGGCCCACTCCCGCAACCGCCGGCGGATCCTGGCATCCCAACAGCCCGGCACCGCCGCCCGAACTCCCATGCCCGGCTGGGGCCGTGCCCGCTTCCGTCATCTATGGCCGAAACACCCCGAGCCCACCCTATTGACGGTCACCCTAAGTCGCGGCGCGCCAGCGCCCGACTTATCGTCATTCGCTTGCGAGGGCGCGCGGTTGACGACACTGCGGCCCGGTGTCTGCCGCTCTCCGGCGTCGCCGCCGAGGTCAGAACGGGTTGGACATGATGGTCGACCAGCCGGTCCAGGTGGAGGCGTCCTTGAGCCACAGCTGGGTGACCAGGTTGCCGCCGGAGACCGCGTAGATCTCCGTGTTGCCGGTCCACGGGTTCAGGGCGACGGCCGGATCGGTCTCCAGCGTGCCGCCGATGCCCGTCCACGCGGCCCACCCGCCCCCGGGCATGACCAGCGTGTACCGCAGCGTCCCGCCGTCGCGCGCGTAGATCTCGGTCGAGCGGTACCGCGGGTTGTAGAACACGGCCGGCTCCCCGGTCAGGCTGCCGCCGAGGTCGTTCCAGCCCGACCAGCCGCCCGCGAAGTACTTCTGCATCAGGTGGCCGCCGGAGCCGCGCGCGTAGATCTCGGTCGAGCCCCACACCGGGCTGCGGAAGACCGCCGGGTCGCCGGCCAGGTCGCCGCCGAGGTCGTTCCACGGGGACCACGCGCCGCCGAAGTACAGCTGCAGGAGGTGGCCGTTGGTGCCCCGGGCGTAGATCTCGGTCGTGCGGTACAGCGGGTTGTACAGCACCTCGGCCGGGTCGCCGGCGAGGGAGCCGCCCAGGTCGTTCCAGCCGGACCAGCCGCCGGCGTAGAAGCGCTGCCACAGGTGCCCGTCGGTGCCCCGGGCGTAGATCTCGGTGGAGCCGTAGCGCGGGCTGTAGAAGACGACCGGGTCGCCGGCCAGGTTGCCGCCCAGGTCGGTCCAGTCCGACCAGCGCCCGGCCCGCCAGAACTTCTGGGCCAGGCGGCCGGCCTGGGTGCGGGCGTAGACCTCGACGGTGCCGGCGGCCGGGTTCTGCAGCACGTGCGGGGTGCCGGCGATGCCGCCGCCGAAGTTGCTCCAGCTCGACCAGCCGTAGCCGGGGCTCCAGTACCGCTGCGACAGGCCGTGGCCGGCGTCGGCGTAGACCTGCATCTGCTTGCTGGGCGCGTGCGGGGCGACGGACGGCTTGGCGACCAGGGGCGGCGGCGGGTCGATGCCGGCGAGGCGGCGCAGGGCGTCGAGGTCGCCGTTGAAGACGTCCTTGTCGTAGTTGGCGTACTGCTTGGTGTCGCCGCCGGCGTACTGCCACAGCGTCCACTTTGACCAGCCGTTGGGCAGCTTCGGCGCGGTGCCGCTCCAGGAGGCCACGTCCAGCGGGTAGTCGGCGAACTGGGTGGTGTTGCCCACGCACTGGTTCCACCAGGTCGCCGCGGTGTAGATCATCGCCTTGCGCCCGATGCGCACCTGGATCTGGTCCAGGAAGGCCTGGATCCAGGCGCGCATGGCGGTCTGGTCGAGGTTGTAGCAGGCGTTGGTGCCGGAGAAGTACGGCCATTCCAGGTCGACGAAGGGCACCAGCGTCTTGGCGTCGTTGGCCCAGTCGGCGTGGTCGATGAAGATGTTCGCGTCGCCGACCGGGTCGGGGCGGTCGGGGCGGGCGAACGTGTAGGCCCCGGCGAGCAGGCCGGCCTTCTTGGCGTCGGCGAGGTCCTGGCGGAAGTACGGGTTGACGTAGTTGTTCGTCTCGGTCGCCTTGACGTAGGCGAACTGCACGCCCGCCGCGGCCTGGGCGGCCCAGTCGATCGTCTTGTACGTCGAGTGGTCGTGGCTGGAGACGTCGATGCCCTTGACCGTGTACTGCGGCCCGGGGGTGGCCACCGCCGCCTCCGGGCCGCGGGCACCGGCCCGGGCCGAGCCGTCCCCGGCCCGGGCCTCGGAAGCACCGGCCGGGGTCAGCAGCAGGCCCAGGACCAGGCCGATGATCGCCGATCGCACCCGCGTCACAATACCGGGCATAACCCATTTATGTGCGCAAAAGCACCAATCAGGACTTCGTCTTGGCCCGGAACAGCGCCGCGGCGGCGACGATCGCGACGATCACCAGGCCGATGCACCAGGCCACGGCCCGCCACGGCGCCTGGCCCACCGGCTGGTCGAGCAGCAGGCCGCGCAGGCTCTCCGTGATCGGGGTGACCGGCTGGTTGCCGGCGAAGCCGCGAAGCCACGACGGCATCGTGTCGATCGGGACGAAGGCGCTGCTGGCGTACGGCAGGAAGGTGATCGCGAAGGTGTAGCCGCTCGCCGCCTCGGCCGAGCCGGCCAGCAGCCCCAGCGCCGCCGACAGCCACGACACGGCGGCGATGGTCAGCACTAGGATGCCGGCGGCGGCCAGCCACTGCCCGGCGCCGGCCTTCGGGCGGAACCCGATGGCCACGGCGACGGCCAGGACCAGCGCGCTGGACACCACGTTGCGGACCAGGCTGGCCAGCACGTGCCCGGACAGCATCGCGGCGCCGCCGACGTCGAGGGTGCGGAAGCGGTCGACGATGCCCTCCTTGAGGTCGTTGGCCACGGCGACCGCGGTCATCGCCGAGCCGAACGACACGCACAGCAGCATCACGCCGGGCACGACGTAGGTGACGTACTCGGTGCCGGTCCGGATCGCCCCGCCGAAGAGGTAGACGAAGACGATCATCAGCATGACCGGCAGCGCGATCGACATGATCAGGGCCTCGGCGTTGCGCCGGCCGAGCCGCAGGGCGCGGGCGCCGAGGACGTTCCACTGGGTGAGCGCGGTGCTAGACAACGGCCGGCTCCTTCCGGGCGGTGAGGGACAGGAAGACGTCGTCGAGGGTGGCGCTGTGCAGCGTGAAGCGGCGCACGGCGGCCCCGGACGGATCGATCTCGTCGAGCACGGCGCGCACGTGCGCGGCGCTGCCGTCGGTGGTGACGCCGAGGGTCAGCCGGGCGTCGTCGCGCTGCACGACCCGGGTGCCGAGCAGGGCCGCGGCCGCCTCGAGCGCGGCCTGGTTGGCGAGGTCGAGGTCGAGGCGCTGCTCGCCGAAGCGGGCCTTGAGCTCGGCCGGGCTGCCCTCCGCGACCACCCGGCCGTGGTCGACCATGGCGATGCGGGCGGCGAGCCGGTCGGCCTCCTCGAGGTACTGCGTGGTGAGGAAGACCGTGGTGCCCGACCCGACCAGCTCGTCCACGATCTCCCACATGGCCTGCCGGCTGGTCAGGTCCAGCCCGGTGGTCGGCTCGTCGAGGAAGATCACC
Organism: Dactylosporangium sp. NPDC051485; assembly: GCF_040682015.1. Classification (NCBI taxonomy): domain Bacteria; kingdom Bacillati; phylum Actinomycetota; class Actinomycetes; order Micromonosporales; family Micromonosporaceae; genus Dactylosporangium; species Dactylosporangium sp. NPDC051485. The sequence continues at coordinate 18,982 of NZ_JBFAZW010000059.1, read as the reverse complement.
GCGGCCTGGCCGGCCAGCCCGGCGGCGAGGTCGAGGCGGCGGCGCATGCCGCCGGAGTACGTCCCGGCCTGCCGGTTCGCCGCCTCGGTCAGGCCGAAGCGCTCCAGCAGCTCGTCGGCCCGGCGCCGGGCGTCGCGCCGGGACGCGCCGGTCAGGCGGGCCATCATCCGCAGGTTCTCGGCGCCGGTCTGCAGCGCGTCAACGGCGGCGTACTGCCCGGTGAGGCTGATCGCGCGGCGCACCCGGGCCCGGTCCCGGACCACGTCGTGCCCGGCCACCCGGGCGGTGCCCGCGTCCGGGCGGGTGAGCGTGGTCAGGATGCGCACGGTGGTGGTCTTGCCGGCGCCGTTGGGGCCGAGCAGGCAGAACACCGAGCCGGCCGGGACCCGCAGATCCACGCCCGTGAGGACCTCCAGCTTGCCGTAGGACTTGGTGAGGCCGGTCGCCTCGATCGCGGGCACTTCCATGGGACAGCCCTTCTGCGTATGGCGTAAGTTTATGCGTACGTTATACGCAGAAGTAGGATTCGAGTCAATGAGTGAGTCAGAAGTCGGCATTCCGCCGGTCCTCGCCGCCGCCTGGGGGCTGCGGGAGCGGTCCGGCAAGGGGCCCCGGCCCGGCCTCACGCTGGAGCGGATCGTCGCGGCCGGGGTGAAGGTCGCCGCCTCCGAGGGCCTCGGCGCCGTCTCCATGGCCCGGGTCGCGAGCGAGCTGGGCGTGGCCACCATGTCGCTGTACCGCTATGTGCGGGCCAAGGACGACCTACTGGACCTCATGGTCGACGCGGCCATCGGCCAGCCGCCGCCCCGCCAGCCGGGCGAGGACTGGCGGGCCGGGCTGACCCGCTTCGCGCACACCTATCTCGCGCTGCTGCGCGGGCAGCCGTGGGTGGTCCGGGTGCCGATCGGCACCCCCCCGATCACGCCCAACCAGATCGCCTGGATGGACCACGGCCTGGAGATCATGCGCGACACCGCGCTGGCGCACCACGAGCGGCTGTCGGCCATGATGACCATCAGTGCGCTGACCCGGAACTGGGCCCTGCTCACGGCCGACATCGACGCGGCCGCGCGCGGCGGCGGGATCTCCACCGAGCAGGCCATGGCCGGCTACGCCCGGCTGCTCAAGCTGCTGGCCGACCCGGTCCGCTTCCCGGCGGTCGGCGACCTCATCGCGTCCGGCGCGCTGGACAACCCGGACGAGCCCGCCGACGACGACTTCGAGTTCGGCATCGCCCGGTTCCTGGACGGGCTCGAGGCGCACATGACCCGGCGGAAGGACGGCTGAAACCACACCATCGGGTAAGAATCACCCGCTGCCTCACCCTGCCGTCCGGCGTTGCATACGTTGCGTCAGACATCTCGAGGAACGGCGGAGCGTGTGACAGCAGCGGTCGAGCAGCGCGTCCCCCTGGCCGTCGCCGCGACCCCCGCCCGGCGGGCCGCGCTCGCCTGGGTGCCGCCGGCGACCGTCGCCGCGCTGGTCGCCGCGGGCCTGAAGTGCTACGGCGTGCCGCTGCCGACCACCGCCCTGTTCGCCGGGTACGTGCTGCTCGGCGTCGTCCTGCCCGGCACCCTGATCTGGCGGGCGATCCGCGGCCGCTCCGGCTGGCTGGTCGAGGACCTCGCCGCCGGCCTGGCCGTCGGCTACGCCGGGGAGGTCCTCGCCTACATCCCGGCCCGCGCCGCCGGCGCCCCGCTGCTGTTCCTCGCCTGGCCCGCCGCCGTGCTCGCCGCCTTCGCGGTCGTGCCCCGGCTGCGCCGGCACTGGCGCGGCAGCGCCGACCCGGCCGACCGGACCCCGCTGTGGTGGTCGCTCATCCTGTCCGGCACCGCCGCCGTGGTCTTCTACTGGAGCTGCGTGCGCTTCTTCCGCACGCACGACCTGCGCGAGCCCGGCATGCTCAGCCCCGACGCCGACTCGCCCTTTCACCTGGCACTCATCGGCGACGCCAAGCACCACATGCCGCTCATGTCGCCGTGGCTGTCGGACCAGCCGGTGCTGTACCACTGGTTCGTCTACGCCGAGATGGCCGCCACCTCCTGGGCCACCGGCATCGAGCCGCACGTGCTGCTGGTGCGCCTCTCGCCGTTGCCGATGCTGTTCGGGCTGGTCGCGCTGCTCGGCGTGCTCGGCCGGCGGCTCACCGGCGTGTGGTGGGCCGGCGCGGCCGCCGCCGTCATCACGTTCTTCGTGCTGACCCCGATGCCGTACCACTGGCCGCTGGAGGGCTGGTTCTCCGCCTTCGGCACCAACGCCTACGAGGACGGCTCGTCGCTGCGGGCCCAGCTGTGGACCAGCCCGACGCAGACGTTCGGCGCGCTGCTCTTCGCCGGCCTCGCGCTCGCCCTCGTCGAGGCCATGGCCCGGCACACGAAGGGGCGGTGGGCGCTCGTCACGGTGCTCACCGCGGCCGTCACCGGGGCCAAGGCCACCTTCCTGCCGATGCTGCTGGCCGGCCTGCTGCTCGTGGTCGCCGTCCGGCTGCTCACCCGCCGCAAGGTGCACCCGGGGGCGCTCTACGCCGCCGGGGTCACCTTCCTCGGCCTGCTCTTCGCCCAGTTCGTGCTCTTCGGCGGCGCGTCGCAGGGCATGGCGATCGACCCGCTGCACTTCGCGCAGATCTCCGGGGCGCCGTACACGCTGAAGTTCGCCGCCCCCGAGTACCCGCACCCGCCGTGGCGGCTGCTGCTCGTCACCGTCCTGACCGTCTGCTGCTGGGCCTGCATCTGGCCGGGGCTGCTGGGGCTGGGCCGGCTCGCGCCCACCATCCGGCACGCCCGGCGGATGCGCCGCGACCTCGGCATCGCCGCCGACCCGGTGATCCTCATGTTCGGCATCGGCCTGTCCGGGGTCGGCGCGCTCATGGTCTTCGGCCACGAGGCCGGCGCCGAGGGCTGGTTCATGGTCTCTGCCCGGCCCTACCTCTCGCTCGCCTCCGTGGTCGGGCTGGTCCTGCTCACGCCGCGCGGCCTGCACACCGGCCGGCTGCTGCGCCAGGTGTACTGCGCGATCGGCGCCGGGCTGGTCATCCTGCTCGCCGTGCACAAGCTCGGCAGCATGCACACCCCGAAGCTGCAGAACACCGGCAGCCTGTGGGTCACGCTGTGGGGGCTCGTGTGGCCGTACCTGGTGTCGTTCGGGCTGCTCGGGGCGGCCGGCTGGTGGATGTACCGCCGCCGCCTCCCGGCCTGGCGGACCCTCGTCGCCGCCATGCTCGCCGGCGCCTGCCTCGGCACGGCGGTGCAGCACCTCAACGAGATGACCCGCGCCTCGCGGCTCGGCGGCTGGCGCGGCGTCGTGCAGATCAGGACCTTCGTCACCCCCGGCACCCAGGAGGCCGGCCGCTGGCTGCGCGACCACTCCGCCCCGGACGACCTCGTGGCCACCAACGCCCACTGCATCGGCGACCCCAACTCGCTGCAGGGCTGCGACAACCGGCACTTCTGGTTCTCCGCCTACACCGAGCGCCGGTTCCTGGTCGAGGGCTGGGGCTTCACCGACCGGGCCCACCGCGAGGCGGCCGAGGAGCACGTCAACGCCATCTTCGCGCCCTACTGGGACCGCCGGAGGCTCGCCGACAACGACGCCGCCTTCTCCCACCCGAGCGCCCGGACGCTCGGCAAGCTCCGCGACGAGTACCACGTCAAGTGGCTCATGGTCGACGAGGGCTACCTGCTGCTGCCGTCCACCTGGATCCAGGACTACGCCACGTTCCGCTATCGCGCCGGCCGCATCGCGGTCTACCAGTTGGGGGAGTGATGCAGCCAACCATCGCGGGAACCACCAGGCAGGACCGGCTCTTGGAGGTGCTGGCCTGCCCCCGCTGCCACGCCCGGCTCGACGCGTCGCTGGCCTGCGCGGTCTGCGGTACCACCGGCCGCCGCGACGGCGAGCGGCTCGACTTCGGCGGCTTCGGCGCGGGCGAGCTCACCGCCGACCCGCTCAACCGGGTCAAGGAGCTGGTCAAGACCCGCCTCCACCGGCTCTACCCGGCCGCGATCCGGCTGCTCTCGCCGGTGCAGGAGCGCCCGGGGCTGGTGGCCCCCTTCCTGCGCAGCTTCGACCTCGACCGCGAGCTGGTGGCCGACTTCGGCTGCGGCACCCACCGCCGCGACGAGCGGGTCCTGTGCCTCGACGGCGGCTCCTACGGCAACGTCGACGTGGTCACCGACCTGCGCCGCCTGCCGCTGGCCGACGGCAGCCTGGCCGGCGGCGTGAGCGTCGCGGTGCTCGAGCACGTGCCCGACCCGGCCGCGCACATCGCCGAGATGCACCGGGTGCTGCGCCCCGGCGGCCGGATGCTCGTGTTCGTGCCCTTCATGCAGCCGTTCCACGCCTCGCCGTACGACTTCCAGCGCTTCACCGAGGTCGGCCTGCGCGAGCAGTTCGGGGCCTTCGAGGTGCTCGGCGTGCGGGTCGGCGCCGGGCCCACCTCCGGCATGCTGTGGGTCCTGCAGGAGTGGCTGGCCATGGTGCTGTCGCTGGGCAGCCGGCGGCTCTACCGGGTCATCCTGCCGCTCACCTGGCTGCTGTCCCCGCTCAAGCTGCTCGACCTGCTGCTCGTGCACCACCCGATGGCCGCACAGGCCGCGTCGGGGTTCGTGATCGAGGTCCGCAAGCCCGCTTGATAGAACTTGTCCATGAACGACCAGCGCGCGCAACGACTCTTCGGCGGGGCCGTGGTCGCCCCCGGCGACCTGGCGGGCAGCCCCTACCGGGCCGACCGCGACCGGATCGTCGCCTCGCCGTTCTTCGCCCGGCTGGCCGGCGTGACCCAGGTGATCAGCCCCGGGGGCTCGGGCCTGCTGGTGCACAACCGGCTCACGCACAGCCTCAAGGTGGCCAGCGTCGCCCGCGGCATCGTGGAGCGGCTCGGCGCCGACCCCGAGCAGCGGGCCCTGCTGGACAAGCTCGGCGGCTGCGACGCCGACGTGGTCGAGGCCGCCTCCCTCGCGCACGACCTCGGCCACCCGCCCTTCGGCCACCTCGGCGAGCGGGTCCTGGACCGGCTGGCCCGCGAGCGGCTCGGCCTGCCCGACGGGTTCGAGGGCAACGCGCAGTCGTACCGGATCGTCACCAGCACCCAGGTGCGCGGCGCGGCGATCGGGCTCGACCTCACCGCGGCGGTGCGGGCGGCGCTGCTGAAGTACCCGTGGACCCGGCGCACCTACCCCGACCCGCACCCGATGCGCATGAGCCCGACGCCCCGCGGCGCCGGCGGCGACCCCGAGGTCGGCTCGGCCAAGTTCGGCGCCTACGTCACCGAGCTCGCCGACGTGCGCCAGGCCCGCGCCCCGTTCGCCGGCCGGCTCGCCGACTGGCAGCAGACCGCCGAGGCCTCGGTCATGGACACCGCCGACGACATCGCCTACGCCATCCACGACCTCGAGGACTTCCACCGCGTCGGGGTGCTGCAGCAGGGCGCGGTCGCCGCCGAGCTGGTCGCCTGGCAGCGCGACGCCGCCGCCCTGCGCGCCCTCGGCGACGCCCAGCTGCGCTCCACCGCCCGCCACCCCGGCCGCTCGGTCGAGCAGCTGCGCCGGGACATCGTGCGCAAGGACGGCTGGGTCAGCGACGACGAGGCCTTCGCGGCCGCCGTCGAGCACGTGCGGGCGGAACTCGCCGACGGGCTGCTGGCCGCGCCCTTCGACGGCTCGATCGACGCCGAGCAGGCCGTCGCCCGGTTCTCGGCCCGCTGGACCCGCCGGCTCATCGAGGCCGTGCGCGTGCGCGCCGACCCGCCGGTGCGCTCCGGGCACGTGCTGCTGGCCCGGGCCCAGTGGCACGAGGTGCAGGTGCTCAAGTTCATCCACCACCGGTTCGTGCTCGAGCGGCCCGACCTGGCCCTGCACCAGCGCGGCCAGGCCCGCCTGCTGGCCGGGCTGGTCGAGGCGCTGCGCGCCTGGCTCACCGACCCCGACGAGGAGACCCGGCTGCCCCGCCGGCTGCACGACCTCGTCGAGCTGGCCGAGGCCGAGACCGCCACGCTGACCGCGGCCGACTACGGCCTCGAGCGCCTCGACCGGGCGGGCATGGCCCGGGGGCGGGCGATCGTGGACTTCGTCGCCGCGCTCACCGACGGCCAGGCGGTCGGCCTGCTCGACGCGCTGTCGGGACGGTCCCGCCAGCTGTGGACGGACGCTTTCGTACTGTGAACCCCATGCTCACATTGCGACCGATGACCCAGGCCGAGCTGGATGCGATGACGCCGGCGCTCAAGCGGGAGTACGCTGAGGACGAGCTGCGGGCCGGGCGAGGCACCGCCGAGTCCGTGCACGCCAAGGTGGAGGAGCTCTTCGCCCGGCTGCTGCCGCAGGGCGTCGGCACGCCCGGGCAGCTGCTGTTCAACGGGGTCGCCGACGGGGCGGTCGTCGGGCGCATCTGGCTCGCGCTGCCCGCCGAGCAACACGACCAGGCCTGGGTGTACGACGTGCAGGTGGACCCCGCGCACCGGCGCCGCGGCCACGGGCGGGCGCTGATGCTGGCCGCCGAGGAGGAGCTCAAGCGGCGCGGGGTGGCGAAGCTCGGGCTCAACGTCTTCGGGCACAACCCCGGGGCGCGGGCGCTCTACGAGGAGCTCGGGTACGAGACGATGTCTGTACAGATGTCGAAAGAACTGGCATAGGGGCGCACAACGCCCGCAGGCTTTGCGTCGTCACTCGTGTCCCACTAGAAACAGGGCGTGACGATGCGGTGGGGCCCGATCGCGCTCGCCGTCGGCGGTGTCGCGGTCATCGTGGCGGCGGCGGTGCTGGTGTACCCGCTGACGCAGCCTGCCCCTCGCTCGGCCCCTCGCCCCAGCGCGGCGGCGCCGGTCCAATCCGATATTTCGGAGATGCCCGATGTATCGGATGTCGGCCTCGGGTCGGTGTCCCCCTCGCCGTCCCGATCGGTTGCCGCGTCCCGGCCGGCCCGGCCCGGCGGGAAGCCCGGGCCGTCCAACACCGGCGCGATCGCCGGCGTCCGGCTGACCGTCGTAAACGGCGATCAGACGTACGGTACCGACGGGAAGGTCATCGAGGATGTGGACATTCACGGCTATGTCCGCATCACGGGCAAGCGGGTGACGCTGCGCAACGCGATCGTCCGGGGCGGGGCCGCGAAGTGCGGGGCGGTCGTGCAGATCGAGGCGGGCGCCAGCGCCGTGCTCGAGGACGTGGAGATCGCGCCCGCGGCCACCGGCCCCTGCCTGGACGGCATCCGGGCCACGGCCGCCACCCTGACCCGCCTCAACGTGCACGGCGGGGTCAACGGCGTGGCCACGACCGGGCCCGGCGTGCTGCTGCAGGACTCGTGGGTGCACGACCTGGCCTACTTCGCCTCCGGCGCGCCGGGCGGCGGCGAGACCGAGACCGACGCGGTGGAGACCGTCGGCCAGCGCGGCATCACGCTGCGCCGCGACGTGCTGGTGGTCGGCCCGCGCGGCAACGCGGCCTGGCAGGTCCGCCAGACCGGCGGCGGCACCAGCACCGACCTGCGCGTGGAGGGCAGCTGGCTGGACGGCGGCGGCTGCACGCTGAACTTCGCCCACCAGGGCGGCCCGCCGATGACCGGCATCGCCGTGACCGGCAACCGCTTCGGGCGCGGCTCCGTCTTCGCCTGCCCGGTGCTGCTCAGCACGAGCACGACGCTCACGCAGTACACCGGCAATGTCTTCGACGACAACGGCGCCCCGATCCCCGCGCCCGGCCGGCACGACTGAGCACAATGGAGCCGTGACCGAACGGCTGGTGGTGATCGGCGGCGACGCCGCGGGGATGAGCGCGGCGTCGCAGGCCCGGCGGCGGCGCGGCCCCGACGACCTGGGCATCGTGGCCTTCGAGCGGGGCCGGCACGTGTCCTACTCGGCCTGCGGCATCCCGTACCTGGTGGCCGGCGACGTCACCGACCCCGACGACCTGGTGGCCCGGCACCCGGCCGAGTTCCGCGAGCGCCAGCACATCGACCTGCGGCTGGCCAGCGAGGTCATGGCGATCGACACCGAGCGGCGCGAGGTGGTGGTGCGCGACCCCGAGCGGGAGTACCGCGAGCCCTTCGATCAGCTCGTCATCGCCACCGGCGGGGTGCCGCGGCGGCCCGAGGTGCCCGGCGCGCTGGCGCTGGGGATCCACGGCGTGCAGACGCTGGAGGACGGGATCCGGCTGCTGGGGTACCTCGACCGGCACCGGCCGCGGCGCGCGGTCGTGGTCGGCGGCGGGTACATCGGCCTGGAGATGGCCGAGGCGATGCTGCGCCACGGCCTCGACGTCACCCTCGTCGACGCCGCCGAGCAGCCGATGCGCACCCTGGACCCCGACATGAGCGCCCTGATCGCCGGCGCGCTGCGCCAGGAGGGCGTCACGCTGCGCCTCGGCGAGACCCTGGAGGGCTTCGCCGCCTCTGGCGGCCGGGTCACCGCCGTGCACACCTCCGGCGGCGAGATCCCGGCCGACGTGGTCATCCTCGGCCTCGGCACCCGGCCCGCCAGCGACCTCGCGCGGGCCGCCGGCATCGCGATCGGCGAGACCGGCGGCATCCGGGTCGACCGCCGCCTGCGCACCTCGGTCCCCGGCGTCTGGGCCGCCGGCGACTGCGTCGAGACCTTCCACCTGGTCTCGCAGCGGCCGGTGGCCATCGCGCTGGGCACCCACGCCAACAAGCAGGGCCGGGCGGCCGGCATCAACATCGGCGGCGGCTACGCCACCTTCCCGGGCGTGGTCGGCACCGCGGTGTCGAAGCTCTGCGCGCACGAGGTGGCCCGCACCGGCCTGAGCACGGCCGAGGCGATCGCGGCCGGCTTCGCCCCCTACGGCGTGGTCACCGAGTCCACGACCCGCGCGGGTTACTACCCGGGCGCCCGCAAGATCAAAACCAAGATCATTGCCGAGCGTACGACGGGCCGGTTGCTCGGCGCCCAGATCGTCGGCGAGGAGGGGGCCGCGAAGCGCATCGACGCCCTCGCCGTCGCGCTGTGGCACGGTATGACGGTGGAAGAGATGACCTCGCTGGACCTGTCCTACGCCCCGCCCTTCGCCCCGGTGTGGGACCCGATCCTGATCGCGGCCCGCAAGGCCGCGGAGGCGCTGGCGTGATCGCCGTGTTCTGCTCGCTCGGCTTGTGTTCGCTTGGTGCTGCGGGGGTGCTGGCGTGATCGCCGCGTTCTCCTCGCTCGGCGCCGCCGATCTCTACCGGCTGCTGCGGCTGCGGTGCGACGTCTTCGTCGTCGAGCAGCACTGCGCCTATCCGGAGATCGACGGCCGCGACACCGAGCCGGGCACCCGGCACCTGTGGCTGGACGCCCCGGACGGGACCGTGGCCGCGTACCTGCGCGTCCTCGAGGAGCCCGGCGGCGGGGCCCGCATCGGCCGGGTGGTGACCGCCGCCGCGCACCGGGGCCGGGGGCTGGCCGGGCGCCTGCTGGCCGACGCGCTGGAGCACATCGGCCCGGGCCGGGAGGTGGTGCTCGACGCGCAGACCGGGGCCACCGGGGTGTACGAGCGGTTCGGGTTCGCCACCTGCGGCCCGGCGTTCGACGACGAGGGCATCGAGCACGTGCCGATGCGCCGCCCGGCGGCATAGTAGGGTTCCCCCCGTTCACCGCAGCGGGGGAGAATCGATGAACAAGACCACGAAGGTGTACCTCGTGCTGCTGCCCGTCCTGCTGCTGGCGGTCGTCGGGGTGGCGCTGTACTCCAAGTTCGTGCTCAACGCCGACAACGTGGCCAACGCCAAGACCGGCGACTGCGTCCGCGACGCGCCCGACGACAAGGACAAGCCGTTCCGCCTCGTCGCGTGCGCCGACGCGGGGGCGAAGTACAAGGTGCTGGCCGTGATGGACAGCGGCGGCGGCCGGTGCGCCGACGTGGCCGGGGCCTCCACCTCGGCCAGCACCGACGGCAAGATCGTGTGCATGGGCGGCAAGGACGTCGACCCCTCCAAGGCCATCAACGTGGCCAAGGAGGGCGACTGCGTGGACCTGGACCCGGCCGAGCCCCAGCGCGTCGACTGCGCCGCGAAGGAGGCCGACCACAAGGTCCTCAAGCGCGTGCAGAACGTGCTGTCCTTCCAGGCCGACGGCGCCTGCCACGGCGTGCCCGGCGCCGACAAGAGCTACTCGTGGGACTGGAAGGGCAACTCCGACATCTCGAAGAAGGTCGACGGCATGACGGTGGACGTCGTGCTCTGCCTCGGCCCGCTACCCGCGCACTGATGCCTCTTCGTCGTTTCCGGTCCCGCTAGATCTTCGGGTCCAGCTTGATCGACAGGGAGTTCACGCAGTGGCGCGTGTTCTTCTCGGTCATCTGCTCGCCGCGGAACACGTGCCCGAGGTGCGAGTCGCAGCGCGCGCACCGGATCTCGGTGCGCACCATGCCGTGCGAGCGGTCCTCGATCTCCTTGACGGTGCCGGGGATGGCGTTGTCGAAGCTGGGCCAACCGCAATGGCTGTCGAACTTGGTGTCGCTGGTGAACAGCTGCTCGCCGCAGGCGCGGCAGCGGTACACGCCCTCGGTCTTGGTATTGACGTACTCCCCGCTCCAGGGCGCCTCGGTCCCGGCGAGGCGCAGCACCCGGAACTCGTCCGGCGACAGCCGCGCCCGCCACTGCGCGTCGGTCGTGGGCAGGCTGACAGTTGGCTCGGTCATGCCTCAACGTTAGGCCCACAGGCCCGCCCCGACCATTACGGCCCACGAACGCCACAGTGCGGTTTTCCAGCCTTTGCCCCAGCTTGCCCGAATCCTTCGTGGGCCCGTCCTCGTTGGGCTGCCCGAAAGCCACGATTCGGACTTTTGTGGTGCAACGGACGCTCGCGTGGATTGGACGAGGATGAGGCTGCTGTACAAGGCCGTCGCAGTGGGCGCGGTGGGCGCCGCAGGCATGACCGCCCTGGCGACCCCGGCCCAGGCCGCCGCCTCCCACGAGACCGCGGACGCGCCGTCGACCCCGAGCCCCCTGCAACTGCTGGCCGAGACCTCGCCCCCCGCCACCCCTTCCACCTGGCCCGACCCCGCCGCGACCGGCCTCGACCCGGGCTACGGCGCCGCCCACAACGCCGGTTACGGCAGCGGCCACGGCCCAACCTGGGGCCACGGCGGCTCCGCCCACACCAGCGGCCCGGTCGGCCCCGGCTCGGGCCACGGCACGGGCTCGGGTCACAGCACGGGCTCGGGTCACGGCACGGGCTCGGGTCACGGCACGGGCTCGGGTCACGGTGGCGGCGTGGGCGGTCACAGCAACTCCGGCTATGGCGGCTCGGGTCATGGCGGCGGCGCGGGCGGCCACGGCAACTCCGGCCACGGCAACTCCGGCCACGGCGGCTCGGGTCACGGCAATGGCTCGGGCGGCGGCTACGGCGGCCCAGGCGGCGGCGGTTCCGGTCAGGGCAACGGCACCCCTGGCGGCAACGGTGGCACGACCCCTGGCGGCGGTGGCTCGGGTCAGGGCGGCCCCACCCCGGGCGGCGGCACCACGCCCGGCGGCGGCCAGGGCAACGGCACCACCACCCCGGGCGGCGGTGGTTCGGGCCAGGGCGGCACCACGACCCCCGGCGGCGGCCCGGGCGGCAGCACTCCGGGCGGCGGCGTCTCGGGCAATACCCCGGGCGGCGCCGGTGGCGTCACCGGCATCCCGGCGACCACCACCACGGGCTCCGGTGTCTCAGGGTCCGTCGGCGAACTCCCGGTGACCGGCCCGTCCTCGTCCCTGGTGACCACGATCGGCTTCGCGTTCATCTTCGGCGGCGCCGGCATCCTGTACCTCACCCGCCTCGGCCGCCGCGACGACGACCCCGAGTCCACCTCCACGCCCGGCCCGCGCAACCGCCGCTCCGGCTCCGGTCCCGACCGCACGCTGGCCGGCCGCGCCGTGCGCCGCCCGCGCCCAGGACCCCAGCCGGCCCGCCGGCCTCGGTGAGGGTCTGCGCCCGGGTCGCCGGCCGGACCATTGAGGGGGCGCGGGGTCTCGGGTTGACCCTGGGGGAGCGGGTTGCGGCGTAAGGTCCTTGGCATGGCCGATGCGCTGGAGATCGAGGTTGCGGGGCGGGCGGTGCGGCTCAGCAGCCCGGAGCGGGTCGTGTTTCCCGAGCGGGGGTTCACGAAGCGGGACGTGTTCGAGTACTACCTGGCCGTGGGCGACGGGATCATGCGGGCGCTCGGCAATCGGCCGACGACGCTGGAGCGCTTCCCCGAGGGGATCGGCGGGGAGGCGTTCTTTCAGAAGCGGGTGCCCACGCGCGGGGTGCCCGGGTGGATCGAGACGGCGCAGATCGCGTTTCCCAGCGGGCGCAAGGCCGATGAGCTCTGCCCCGTCGACCTGGCCCACGTGGCCTGGGCGGCGCAGATGGGGACCATCGTGTTCCACCCCTGGCCGGTGCGGCGCGGGCATGTCGACCAGCCCGACGAGCTGAGGATCGACCTCGACCCGCAGCCGGGGACCGACTTCGCCGACGCGGCGGTGGTGGCGGGCGAGCTCAAGGCGGTCCTGGACGAGATCGGGTTCACCGGCTGGCCGAAGACCTCCGGCGGCCGCGGGATCCACGTGTACGTCAGAATCGCCCCCAAATGGACATTCGTCGAGGCCCGGCGGGCGGTGATCGCGCTCGCCCGCGAGGTGGAGCGCCGCCGGCCCGACCTGGTGACGACGAAGTGGTGGAAGGAAGAGCGCGGCGAGCGGGTGTTCGTCGACTTCAACCAGATGGCGCGGGACCGGACGATCGCGTGCGCGTACTCGCTGCGGGCCAACCCACGGGCCACCGCCTCGACGCCGATACGGTGGGAGGAACTGGGCGACGTCGAGCCGGACGACTTCGACCTGCGCACCGTGCCCGTCCGCTTCGCGGAGCTGGGCGACCCCCACGCCGGGATCGACGACACCGCACACGACATCAGCGTGCTGCTGGAATGGGCCGAGCGCGACGCCGTCAACGGGGAGGGCGACATGCCGTACCCGCCCGAGTACCCCAAGATGGCGGGCGAGCCGATGCGCGTCCAGCCCAGCCGCGCGAAGAAGGCCGAGGCCTGACACCCCGACGGCCCGGACCGCGCCCAGCCGTCACCAAAGCCTCGCGGAGCCGTGCCGGGCTGAGCTAGCCGGGCGGAGCCGGGCAGGCCGGGCGGAGCCGGGCCGAGCCGCTGGGCGGAGCCGGGCCGAGCCGCTGGGCGGAGCCGGGCCGAGCCGCTGGGCGGAGCCGGTTCGGGCGGAGCCGAGCCGGCCGGGCCGAGCTGAGCTAGCCAAGCCGTGCCGGGCTGAAGCTAGCCGAGCCCCGGCCGGGCCGAGCCGGGCCGGGCGGATCCGCTGGGCGGAGCCGAGAGCTGAGCCGGGCCGAGCCGGACGGGCGGAGCCGGGCCGAGCTGGCGGAGCCGGGCCGGATGAGCCGGGCCGGATGAGCCGGGCCGAGCCGAGTGAAGCCCAGCCGAGAGGAGTCGAGCCGGGCCAAGCGACGTCGAGCGGACCGGAGCCGGCCAAGAAGAGCTCGGCCGAGCGAAGCACGGCGGAGCGAGGTCCGGCGGGGCGAAGCGGGCCGCGGCCCGGCGGGTTGGCCAGGGTCGCGGCCCGGGGGCGGGCTACTTGTCGCAGGTGGTGCCCTGCGGCGGGACGCGCAGGTCGATCAGGTAGCGGTTGACCGCGTCGATGATGCAGCCGGTCTGCGGGTAGGCGGTGTGGCCCTCGCCCTTCCACGTGACGAGGGTGCCGACGCCCAGCATCTTGGCCAGGGCGGGGGCCTGCTCGTACGGCGTGGCCGGGTCGCCCAGGGTGCCGATGACCACGATCGGGGCGGAGCCGGTGGCCGGGCCGGTCGGGTACGGGTCGTGCTTGCCCGGCCACTGCGAGCAGATCAGGTTCAGGGCCAGGGGGCCGCCGAACAGCGGGTACTTCTCGCGCCACTGCGCCTCGAGCGTGCGCGACTGCTCGACGCTCGGGACGTCGTCGCTGTCGGCGCAGTTCACGGCCGAGTTGGCGTCGAACATGTTGGAGTAGTGGCCCTCGGCGTCGCGCTCGGCATAGGCGTCGGCCAGGCGGAACATCTTGTCCGGCTTGCCGTTGCGCAGGTCCTGCATGGCCTGGGCCAGCAGGCGCCACGACGACTCGCTGTACAGCGACGACACCACCGCCGTGAACACCCACCCGGCGGTGGCGTCCCGGCCGGCACCCTTGACCGGCGAGACGCGGGCGTCGGCGATCGCCTTCATCACCACGGCCCGGGCGTCGGGGGCGATCGGGCAGCTGGGGGCGTTGGCGGCGCACCACTTGCTGAAGTTGCTGAACGCCAGCTCGAAGCCGGCCGCCTGCTTCTCGGCCGAGGCCTGGGCCGACAGGGTCGGGTCGACGGCGCCGTCGAGGACCAGGGCCCGGACGTTCTTCGGGAACAGCTGGGCGTAGACGGCGCCGAGCAGCGTGCCGTAGCTGTAGCCCAGGTAGGTCAGCTGCCGCTCGCCGACCGCGGCCCGCAGCGCGTCCATGTCCCGGGCCGCCTGCTCGGTGGAGAACAGCCGCAGCTTGTCGCCGTACTTCTCGCCGCAGCTCTGCGCCAGCTTCCGGGTCAGGGCCACGGTCTGCTGGTAGCCGGCGTCGGTGGCCGGGTCGGGGTCGAGGCCGAAGTTCTGGTCCAGGTCGGCGTCGGAGAAGCACTTGACGGGGGAGGAGCGGCCGATGCCGCGCGGGTCGAAGCCGATGATGTCGAAGCGGCGCAGGATCTCGGCCGGCAGGTACACCGAGCGGTACACGCCGTAGTCCCAGCCCGAGCCGCCGGGGCCGCCGGGGTTGATGAACAGCGAGCCGACCCGGTCGCGCTGGCTGGTGGAGCGGCCGCGCACCATGGCGATGTCGAACGTGCCCGAGTCCTTCGGGTGGGCCCAGTCCTGCGGGACCTTCACCGTCGCGCAGTCGAACTTGGTGTTCTCCGGCGCGGTGGGGAACACGTCCTTGTAGGCGTCCGGGCACGGCTTCCAGGCGGCGGCCGGGATGTCGAGCCCGCCGGACTGCGACGCCGGCCCGCCGGGGCCGCCGGCCTGGGCGGACGGCGCGTGCAGCGGCCGGCCCGACGTGGGCTGCGTCCACTGCGGATCGGGCACCGTGCACCCCGCCAGGAGCACCGCCGCGGCGAGGGCGGGCACGAACCGCGCCAGCCGCCGCCGCAGCCGGACCGTCCGCGGCACCGAGGCGGGAGCCGGGCGGCGAGGTGACCGAACGCCATGAAGCAGCAATGCGAAGGGGGTCACGGACGGCCCGCCAGCACGGACTCGACGTCGAAGCGCACCGGCCGCTCCAGCTGCTCGTAGGTGCACGATGTCGGGTCCCGGTCGGGGCGCCACCGCTTGAACTGGGCGGTGTGGCGGAACCGGTCGCCCTCCATCGCGTCGTAACCCACCTCGACCACCAGCTCCGGGCGCAGCGGGACGAACGACAGGTCCTTCTTGCCGGTCCAGCGGCTCACCCCGCCGGGCAGCCGCGTGCCCGCGTCGGCCGGCTGCGACTCCAGGCTCTCGGCGGCGGTGCCGGGGGCCTGGCCGGCCCAGTTCCACGGGTGGTCGACGACGTCCTCGCGATACTGCGCCAGCTCCTGCACCAGCTCGGCCCGCCGCTCGCGGGTGAACGACGCGGCGACCCCGACGTGGTGCAGCCGCCCGTCGTCGTCATACAGCCCCAGCAGCAGCGATCCCACGATCGGCCCGTCCTTGTGCCAGCGGAAGCCGGCCACCACGGCGTCCGCCGTCCGGGCGTGCTTGATCTTGTACATCGTGCGCTTCCCCGGCTCGTACATCCCGTCGGCCGGCTTGGCGATCACCCCGTCCAGCCCGGCGCCCTCGAAGCGCTCGAACCAGTCGCGGCCCACCTCGATGTCGGTGGTGACCGGGGTGACGTGCACGGGCGGCTCGACCTTGGCGAGCGCCTCGACGAGCCGGGCCCGCCGCCGCGCGTAGCCCTCACCCATGAGCGACTCATCGCCGATGGCGAGCAGGTCGAAGGCCACGAACGAGGCCGGCGTCTGCTCGGCCAGGAGCCGCACCCGGGAGGCGGCCGGGTGGATGCGCTGGCCCAGCAGCTCGAAGTCGAGCTTCGGCTCGCCGTGGTCGCGCCGGATCACGATGATCTCCCCGTCGACGACGCAGCGGGCCGGCAGCTGGGCCCGGACCTGCTCGACGACCTCCGGGAAATAGCGCGTCAGGGTCTTGCCCCCGCGGCTGGCCAGCTCGACCTCGTCGCCGTCGCGGAACACGATGCACCGGAACCCGTCCCACTTGGGCTCGTAGCTCATGCCGGGCGCGCTGGGCAGGTTGGGGATGCTCTTGGCGAGCATCGGCTCCACGGGTGGCAGGACTGGCAGCTCCACGGGCCCAAGTCAACCACACGGGTACGACAAGTTTCCGAACCGCGCGTAGGACGGGGCCCGAACCGCAGGGCCCCGATGCCGGCGCCGGCGATCAGCGAGTTTTCAGAACCGCGCGAAGGACCGCAGCTGCATCCGGGGCCCGAACCGCGGGGCCCCGATGCCGGCGGCGGCGATGAGCGCGCACACGCGCCCGCGGTGCGGCGCGAACGGGGCCAGCAGCTCGAGCATTTCCTCGTCGGTGCCGCGCGCCGCCCCGGTCAGCGCGAAGGCCACGCTGTTCTTGATGTTGTAGTCGCCGACGGAGACCGCGTCGGCGTCGCCGTACGCGGCCCGGGTGACCTCGGCCGCGGTCCACGGCCCGATCCCGGCGATGGAGACCAGCCGGGCGGTGCAGGCGGCGGCGTCCCCGCACCGCTCCAGCGCGGCCGCGGCGGCCGCGCCCCGGCGCAGCGTGTCGGCCCGCTTCCGCTCGATGCCGAGCGGGTGGAAGGCCCAGTACGGCGTCGCCGCGATCACCGCCGGGTCGGGCGGCAGGAACAACCCCTCCTGCGGCCCGGGCGCGGGCTCGGACATCCGCCGCAGCAGCCGCACGTAGCTGTCGTAGGCCTCCTTGCCGCTCACCTTCTGCCCGATGATCGCCGGCACGAGGTGATGGAAGACCCGCCCGGTGGCCCCGATGCGCAGCCCGGCGTGCTCCCGGGCGAGCCGGTGCACGAGCGGGTGCTGCCGGGCCAGCTCGGCGAAGCCGTCGACGTCGTCGCGCAGCCCGGCGATGGCCTCGGCCCGCTCGAGCAGCCAGTCGGCCCCAGGGCCATACGCGGTGAAGCCGGCAGAAAGGTCGATGCGCAACGTCCCGGGCCCGAGCGGTGTACGGGTGGCGAACCACGCGGTGGACCGGCCGATCGACAGCGTCGGGTCGCCCTGGACCAGCGCCAGGCCGCGCATGGTGCCGGCCAGGTCATACAGCGCCGGGACCCTCACACCGTCCTACCTTGAGGAGCAAAATCCAAGCGGCCGCTCATGCTGTCCTGCCTTCAGGAACAAGGACCAAGGCAAGTGCGCAGCAAGCCCGCCTCCGCTTCGCTCCGGCGGTCATGCTGTCCTGCCTTTAGGAGCAAGGACCAAGGCAAGTGCGCAGCAAGCCCGCCTCCGCTTCGCTCCGGCGGTCATGCTGCGACCCGGGTGAGGGCCCGGTGCAGCAGCCGGGCGTCGCCGAGCATGGCGCGCAGCTTACGCTCCAGCCCCGCGATCGGCACCAGATTCTGCGGCGCCCGCGGATCCTTGTACGCCTGCGACGCGAACCGCGGCAGCGTGACCGCCGACAGGTGGGCCAGGTCGATCGCGGCCGAGGGGGTGAGGTCGGCGGAGCACTCCGCCCGCACGATCCCGTTCCACGGCGCCCCGGCCGGCCCGGGCAGCCGCAGGTACCACGCGAACCGGTGCCACGAGGTGCCGAGCACGAACACGGGCGTGCGCTGCCCGCCCCGCAGCGACGTGACCACGGCGGTCAGCTCGGCCGGCAGGTATTCGGCCCGGTGCGTCTTGATGTAGCCCAGCGCCCGCGGCAGGTGGGCCCGCTCCTGCAGCGGCCCGTCCACGATGAGCAGGTCGCCGTCGGCCCGCTCCTCGTTCGACACCCCGACCTCCAGCGCCCGCATGTGCCGCTGCACGCCCAGCGCCAGGTCCTTGGGCTCGCCGCGGGACACCCGCCGCCCCGGGTACCGGATGTTGCCGGCCACGATCGGCGGCAGCTGCTCCAGCGGCGTGAACAGCCCGCGCTCGATCCGCGTGGTGGCCACCTGCGCCACCCCGCGGCCGAGCTCGCAGCGCACCACCCCGGCGGCGTAGGAGGCGGCCACGCCGGGGTGGGTGGTCCCGGCGTCGTCGGTGATCCACACCCGGGCGTCGACGCGCTGCACCCCGTCGACGATGAGCACCGTGCCGGGTGCCTCGAGGCCGGTGGGCGGGTCGACGGCCCGCCATGCCCGGGCCGGCAGCTCGACGTCGGGCTGGATCTGGGCCGTGCTCGGCGCCTGCGGGCCGTCGGCGGCGTCGAACGACTGCCCGTACGCCGGATCCCAGGCATCGACGTGGAGCTTCACAGCCCCACCCGCTCGATCCGCGCGGTGCGGGCGTCGCGGCGCACCTCGAAGCGCACCGGGATGCGCTCGGCGAGGGCCCCGACGTGGGTGACCACGCCGACCATCCGGTCCCCGCGGGCGGCCAGGTTCTCCAGGGTGGCGGTGACGGTGTCGAGGGTGGCCGCGTCGAGCGTGCCGAAGCCCTCGTCCAGCACGATCGACTCCAGGCTGGCCGACGACGTCGACAGCCCGGCCAGCTGCTCGGACAGGGCCAGCGCGAGGGCGAGGGAGGCCTGGAACGTCTCGCCGCCGGACAGGGTCCGCACGGCCCGGCGCAGGCCGGCGTCGTGGTGGTCGACGACGTAGAACTCGCCCTTGTCGTGGCCGAGGTCGTACTGGCCGCTGGAGAGCTCGCGCAGGGTCTGCGACGCGCCCTCGACCAGGGTGTCGAGGGCCTCGGCGAGCAGCCAGCGCTCGAACCGGTCGGCCCGCAGGTGCTGGGCGAGCGCCCGGGCGACCTGGCTCTCGCGGGCGGTGGCGCCGGCCTGCTCGCGCAGCTTCCCGGCGTCGGCCCGGCGCTCCTCGATGCGGC